>NZ_JBXWRZ010000005.1:0-162483 GCF_059613165.1 Ruegeria sp. BHSB172 | reverse complement strand
GCTGGTCCCAAGGGTACGGCTGTTCGCCGTTTAAAGAGGTACGTGAGCTGGGTTTAGAACGTCGTGAGACAGTTCGGTCCCTATCTGCCGTGGGTGTAGGAGACTTGAGAGGAGTTGCCCCTAGTACGAGAGGACCGGGGTGAACGATCCACTGGTGGACCTGTTGTCGTGCCAACGGCAGTGCAGGGTAGCTATGATCGGACAGGATAACCGCTGAAGGCATCTAAGCGGGAAGCCCCCCTCAAAACAAGGTCTCCCTGAGGGCCGTGGAAGACCACCACGTCAATAGGCCGGAGATGTAAGCGCAGCAATGCGTTCAGTTGACCGGTACTAATCGCCCGATAGGCTTGATTTGATCCAGTAACAGAAAGACAAATCAAACCAAAAGCATACACCGACCTTGACAATGGATAGCGTCGCAGCACCAAGCCGCGATATTGATTGATTATACAACCGAGTGGCAACACGCCTTTTGCAAGCAAAAGACGCTGTCTGCCACCCGTCGCTTTCTTGCTCGCAAGAAAGTCGACCTGGGGATTTTCCTCGGTTTGGTGGTCATAGCGCAAGCAAAACACCCGGTCCCATCCCGAACCCGGAAGTTAAGTGCTGCAGCGCCAATGGTACTTGGGCTCAAGCCCCGGGAGAGTAGGTCACCGCCAAACCTAGAAAAATCCCCAAACTCTCTAAACGATCAAAAAATCAAAAAACGGCCTCAAAAAATCTCTGCAGGCCAAACGCCAAAAAAATGGCGCGGGGTGGAGCAGCCAGGTAGCTCGTCAGGCTCATAACCTGAAGGTCAGAGGTTCAAATCCTCTCCCCGCAACCAAATTCCTTACGAAATATCAAATGCTTAACCCCGCATCACGCAGGGCTTTCGGCGTTCCGCAAACTCCCGTGGAAGCACTGTGGAAGCAGCAGGAGCGGTAAATGGGTGTGTGGCAATTCTGTGACATGGAGCCCGTAGGGACTTTCTTGGGGCTCTCCTGAACAAAACGTGGTTTCAGCAAGAAAAGCGCCGAATAGTTTTCGTTGATCAGGTCAAGTCGTTGGCAAGAGCCTTACGTGGACATGGACTGCCACGCTTTGATTCGGAAAATTCTTTGACATATATCATTTTGATATTTCTGCCAACGTGCAGAATTCTTTGCGTTTGCGCAAAACGGGGGAAGATTAGTGAATTTTTTTAGAAAAATGGTTTTGGCAAGTTTGGCTGTTCCGATATCGCAAACAGCATGGGCTCAATCCGAGTGTAGCGTGGATACGCTGCCACCACTTCCCGATGTGAAATATCTAACGGTGCAGCAACTGCCGGAACCGGTCGCTCATTGCAAGGTTGCAGGGGTGATCGGGACCGAGACCAATTTCGAGCTTTTGTTGCCGGACATGTGGAATGGAAAATTTGTCATGGGAGGTGGTGGTGGTTTCGTCGGTTCGGTCGTCAACGTGGCTTTGGCCTATGGTGCGTTGCAGAAAGGTTATGCCACGGTGGGTACCGACACTGGCCATCAAGGTCACCCAATCGACGCAAGCTGGGCCCTGAACAACCTTGAGCGAGTCGTAAGCTTTGGCCACCAAGCCGTGCATCGAACGGCAGTCACGGCCAAAGCGCTGACAGCGGAATATTACGGTAAGCCCAGTGCCCGCGACCTTTTCATTGGATGTTCGCGCGGCGGCGGGCAGGGAATGATGGAGTCACAGCGCTATCCGGACGATTTCGACGGTATCGTTGCAGGCGCGCCGGCCTATAACTGGACCCACGCGCTGGGTGCCGGTGCGGTGCAGATCAGCCAAGCCATGTTTCCTGACCCCAACGATCTCGGGCGCGCCGTGATTGGGCCTGAGGATCAGCAACTGATTGGGGAGGCCGTTCTGACCCAATGCGATGCGTTGGATGGCATTGAGGATGGCATCCTCATGGACCCGCGCCAATGCGACTTCGATGCATCCACATTGGCTTGTGCCGAGGGTCAGAACAGCGGTTGTCTGTCTGAAGAGCAGATCGGCGCTGCCAATGCCATTTACGATGGTCCGAAAGACCCGCAAGGTCAGCTCTTTCCGGGGTTCCCTGTGGGCGGTGAGCTTAGCCCGTCAGGCTGGGGGAACTGGATGACTGGCGGTCTGGACGTGGGCATGGACCTGAGCCATTTCCAGGAGGGTGTAGAAACGGCGGGCGGATTTGAATTGCCGCCAATGCCAAACGCTTTGTTCGGGTTCGGCAATGGGGTTTTGCAATACCTTGTCTATCACGACCCTGACTGGAGTTATGCCGAACAGGACTGGGATACTTTCCGCGAAGATGTGAAGACGGCCGCGCAGACGTTGAATGCAACTGACCCCGACCTTGCGGCATTTCGAGACCAAGGCGGCAAGTTGTTGCTTTTCAACTCGTGGAACGACATGGCAGCAACTGCCTATGGCACGATCCAGTATTATGAAGAGGTATTGGCAAATGACCCCAGTGCCTTGGATGACGTGCGGTTGTTCATCATGCCGGGTGTGGATCACTGTTCCGGCGGTATAGGCCCGGATTGGGTCGATTATCTCGACGTGATCGATGAGTGGGTGGAAACCGGAGTTGCGCCCAACAGCGTGTTGGCGGTCTGGCGCGAGACATTGGGTCACGGTACCGGCGCGCGTCCCGTATGTGCCTATCCAAAAGTGGCGCAGTATGACGGTGCGGGCGATCCTCGCGATCCGGCAAGCTTTACCTGCGCAGAGCCTTGAACCCGGTGATTTTGGTGAGAACGCGAACATGAAGAAAGGTCCTATCGTTCGTATTTGGGTCTTCGTGTTGCTGGCTGTGCTATCGATTTGGCCGGATTGCGCGGCGGCACAAGACTTACATGTTCTGGCCTCTCTGCTGGCTGAGAACCGCTTCCAAGGTGTCGTTGAGGCCCACGACGAACTAACAATCAAACCAGACCACCACGAAGTGGGCACGCCAGAAAACCCGTTTTTGTCGGAAAAACGGACTTTGGATGTCGAACGTCAGGAGAATTAGTTGAGTGGCGCCCACGGGAGGACTCGAACCCCCAACAGCCCGATTAGAAGTCGGATATTCTATCCAGTTGAATTACGTGGGCGCAGGTGAGCTTTTATTGACAATGTCAGTAGACAAGTCAACTTGGTAATTTTCTGGTGATGTTACCAGTTTTTAGCCATTTAATATCAATCAGGTACGTGAATTGGGCGCTATTGCAGCTCTATCCAGTTGAGCTAAGGAGCCGGTGAGTCTTTCAGGGCCAGGTTTCAAGGGGCAATCGCAGGAAGAATGAGCCGGACCCCGTAAGCGCAGCGGACCATCCCGCATTAGGTGTAAGAGCCTTGCTTTCAGCGACGCATTTCCAGCAAAAAATGCCGACTGTCAGAGTTCGGAGTAGCGTAGATCTCGAAAGACAGGCATACCTGCGCGCGTACATCATCACCAAGATTGGTCAACGCATTTGCAGTGAGAAACTAAAATTATGCAAGTGGAGCGTGTGGTGATCGACCGCGCGTCGGTCCGTCGACGAAAGCGGGCATGCTCCACTTCGCTGTCATATCCTGCTGGATGAAGCACACCCATTGATATGCGCGGTCCGTGTGAAGACCGGTTTTGCAGAGTGCTGGAGCTGGAAACAGCCCAAACTCCGGCGGGCCAAGATTTTCGTCGGCGAAAGATTCCGCGCCCTTTGAATATCCTTCGGGGTGCCCCTGTCATTGACCGGCACGTCGCTTCAGGCACTTGGCTTTCCTGTTCAGACGAACCGTTTTGCTCAAGGGCCCGCCCATCGGCTCGCGGCCAACCTTGATGCTTCGTGGAAGCGGGATATGCTGCTATAACGCCCAAAAATAAAACCAACAGGGACAGAACCACATGAACAACCGTTTGAGCAAAATCACCATCGTTGGTGGCGGCACGGCAGGCTGGATGACCGCGCTTATCCTTGAGATGGTGTTCTCACGCACATCGGCGCCAAAGGACCGGCCGCGTATCTGCTTGATCGAAAGCCCCAATATCGCAACCGTAGGCGTTGGCGAGGCTACCGTGCCGCGGATGCCGGTCACGCTGCGTCAGGCCGGCATTTCCGAGCGGGATTTCTTCCGCGAGACCAATGCGTCCTTCAAGCTGGGCGTCAAGTTCTGCAACTGGAACAAGGATGCCAAGGGCGATCGCATCGACTATGTGAACCCCTTTGCCCACGGCCAGATGATCGAGGGGCTGGACGCCGCCGAATATTTCCTGCGTTTCGGGAATGGTGATCGGGATTTTACCCAGTCGATCGCACCGCATGATGATCTGGGTCGCCTGTGCAAGGGCGCGCGGCCGCTGGGGCAGCCGGAGTTCGAGCAGCGGTTCGGGTATGCCTATCACCTGGATGCCGTCAAATTTGCCGGGATGCTGACCAAGGTCTGCACCAAGCGCGGCGTCGAGCACATCCAGGACGAGGTGCAGTCGGTCGAACTGGACGAGCAGGGAAATGTCAGCCACCTGATGCTCGAACGCAAGGGCCGTCATGACATCGAAATGGTCATCGACTGTACCGGGTTCCGCGGCCTGATCATCAACCAGGCGCTTGGCGAACCTTTCATGGACTATTCGGATTACCTGCCCAACGACCGCGCGATGGCGTTGCAGATCGAACACCCCGACCCGGACAAGATCGAAAGCCTGACGCGCGCCACTGCCCTTGGTGCCGGGTGGACATGGCGGGTGCCGCTGTTCAACCGCGTGGGCACCGGCTATGTGTTTTCCTCGGCGCATCGGACCGACGATCAGGCGGCGGATGAATACCTGGAATGGTTGGGGGACAGCGGCAAAGGCGCGACTCCGCGCGTGATCCCGATGCGGATCGGGCGCGTGCGCAACGCCTGGGTCAAGAACTGCGTGGCGATCGGTCTGGCGGGCGGGTTCATCGAACCGCTCGAGAGCACCGCGATCCACATGATCGATCACGCGGTGCGCTGGTTTGCCGAACATCTGCCGACCAAGGCCATCGAGCCCTCTTTGAGGACACGGTACAACCGGCAGATGAACAAGCTCTATGACGAGGTTCTGGAGTTCATCTGCCTGCATTATCGTCTGGGCAATCGCACGGATGACCAGTACTGGATCGACGCGCGCACTCAGTTGAAAGTGCCGGATCGGTTGGCCGAAAATCTCGACCTGTGGCAGAATCGTCTGCCCCTAGAGCGCGACATCGAATTCGCCACCCTGTTCGACTATCGCGTGTATCAGACGGTTCTGCTGGGCAAGCAGGTCTATGACACCGGATACGGCCCCGGCATTCGCGAACGTCTGCGGCCGCTGAAGAAGCCGATCTGGTTCCAATGGTGGAAAGGGGCCAAGATGGATCTTGCAAAGATCCTCAAGACGATGCCCGACCACAAGACCTTGCTGCTGGATATCCGTGGAGAGCTGGATCGCCCGGCCTTCGGCAAGGCAGTCACGGCGAAACCGACCGTGGCGATGCCTGGAACAGTTCCGGCGCCGGTGGTCGTTCAGAACATGCCGAACCTCGCCGAGATCCGCAGCGGAGCAAAGGATCTTCAGCTGTTCTAGGGCGCAAGGGTACGTGCCTGGCTGACGGGCGGCGGCTGGCAAGTCGCCGTCGGTCGCGTTCTCAGGCCGCTTGGCGTAGGCCACACCACACCGGTTCCGAACGCGCCGGTCACGTCAGAACGGGCGTCGACCTTGGTAACCGCGTCCAAAAGCCCAAATGGGCTCATCGACGGTCGGATAGCGGGTTTTGCGGAAAAATTTGGTGGAGCCTAGGGCCACCATACCCTCTTTGAAATCACTACGCTTTCTGCCAGTCGGGACATCTCGCCCCCACATAGAACCCCACATAGTGCTGACTTCGAGTGATATCAACTGCTGTCTTAGGTAGGTCTGATAGCATGAATAGGTATCACGTTTTACTTTGTAGGCTACGACCCAGCCACTCCCGCACACCGAACCTTTCAAGGTTCCGTTGACGGGCAGAATGTCCGCACGGCTATGGAGCAAACTGCTCGATTTAACTTTTGGACACCCGGATGAGCTGACGTGTCCCGTGAGCAGACCCCCTTGAAGGTGCCAATTGTCCAAAAATCTGGCCCCTCGGAAGGAAGCGCTCCGAATAAAAGGGAGCCTATATGGAACGCCCGCTGCCACAGGGCGTTCTCACTGAGTTACGCAAATCCTTCACCTTTGAGGAAAGGCCAATCTGAAAATCTCCGGCCCCTTGAGGGAAAGGTATTGAGGCCCTGCAATGCGCGGGCCTTCCGCATTTTGAAACAACCAAACCAAGGAGAAGGAGAAATGACCAATTTCGAAACACCATTCGAATACGCACAGGCAGCAGTCCTGTGGGATGATCGCCGCTACGAGATCGTGCCTGTACTAGTTGATCGTTACGGCCTGACCGAGGCGCAAGCAGACGAAACCGTGACCGCCGCGCAGCAGGGATACCTGATGCAAGTGGAGGCGGCGAACCCGGAGGCATGGAAGCAGCTGAACCTTTCACCTCTTCTTTGACAGCGTGTCAGCGCCTCACACAACTCCGGTAAACAGCGGTCACCCAACAGAGCAAACCAAGCTGGCGCTGAAAGTGGATGTTGCGCTCGCCGGTCCCCTTTCGAAGTTGCAACACGGCATGACCATTCCAATCGAAGGAGAAGAAAATGAACACTATCATTGCCGCCCTAATGGCGGCATTTGCTTTTTCGGTGATATTGCGATGAGTTGGAGTTAGCGAAAACCTTGGCCGCTCGACAGAGACCCGAGAGCAATCCCCGACGGCATCCGCCCCGGCATGATTGTTCAGTCGAATTTGATATCACGCCCTCACATGGCCAACTGGATCGAAGACTATGGCACGGCCCGACCCAAATGGACTGATAGAGTTCGATGGAATGATTTTTGTCGCTTCACCGCTCTCAAAGCGCGAGCAGACAAACGGCAATCCTTCAAAAGCTCACCTGCACAAACACCGCCGTGAAAGAGCCTCGGCTATTCAATTGAGATTAGACCTCGACGGCAGGCGTTGTGTGGTCTGCGGCGAACCAATACCGGCAGATCGTCAAGCCAACGCAATGTTCTGTTCCCGCAGAGGTTCTTGTGCCCGAAAGATCGACAACAACCGTCGAAGGGCCATTGAGAGGGTGAGCCGTCCAACACTAGAAATCAACCAACTTTACGAGCGACTTTCCAATGGAGAGCTGCGTGGTATTGCCAAGATAAACGCCATACAGACCGTTTCGCTGTGGCTCCAAGTCAACGGTCCTAACGTTAGAGCAGTTTCCCGATAGTGTGACGATCTCTCACTACGGTGAAAAACGAACGAACCAATTCGGTTAGCAACAAGTCGGCCATTGTTGCGTCGATGAACTGTATTTCTAGGTCGTCGAGTTGACCGTCTGTGCGAGCGATCTTGTGAGGAAACGCCGTCGTAGCGCCGCCGCCTGCCTGCTGCTCATTCCATTTGTTGTCGCCATAGAAACAGCGCTTCAGGACATAGCGACCACATTGTACCGAATTCACTGCTCGTTGGCGGGTTGGAAGGTGGGCTCGAAATCTTGAAATGGTGCGTTGGTATGGTGCTGGCATTAGGCGCTACGACACTTTTCCCACCACTTATGTTTGGCGTAGCACTTGTACTCTGTTTCGCTCCGCCAAAGCATCAGTGATGCGCCAGAGCGCGCCTGGTAAGGCGATACCCAGTGGTTCCAAACATCCCAGATCAGGATAACGCGGGTAACATTTAATCCAAGCTGCGGTTCGTGCCGTATTATTTATTCTCCCTGTTGGTCCCCGTGTTCGCGCCTCCCAGCGCAAATGCAATTTTTTTTAGAAAAAAAATCCCGGCTTCGCGATACCCCCTCCCCAAGGCACCGCGAAGCTGGGGCCTCTCCGGAACTGAGATGTCCGCCGGAGATGGCAGCACGAAATGGGAGGCGTGCGTTTTCTCAGAAAACACGAAGCGAATAAAGCAGCTAGCTACCGATTTTCATTAAAGATTATCCAAAAGGTTTATTACTATTTATGCCCCGGTTCGGCCCAGCCATAAAAATGTTGGAGCGAGGAATGTCAGAACGTCGTAGAGTGGTAAGCCCCACCGGCTTTGCTGGCTAGCTGCCGGGGAACAGCAACATAGCTGAAACTCCGGTGGGGCAAAGTGCTGGTCGTGCAGCACCTGCTAGTTAGTTAGGTCCAACTAGTGAGAAGGCAAAAACCACTGCTGGCCATGCTGTTGCTTCTGGCGTTGGGCGACGCGCCAGCGGCCTGGGCTCTGGACCCGTAAAACGGCCAAAAGCAGCCGTTCGATGCCAGGTGCTTCAACGACCGGCTTGCGGACTTAGCAGCCTGATGCAGATGCGGCGAACTTCGCGATCGAACTCGCATCCCGTCTCGGAGAACACCTCGACGCCGTCGCCGGGGAGCTCAACGAGCGGCCGAGAATAACCTTGAATTACTTCTCGCTAGTGGAGAAGTTCGAGGAGTGTGTTGCGGCCATCGGTTGAACCGGCAGCGCAAACCGGACATTCACGACCAAGCATTGCAAACTCCGAAATATACAACAAAACTGCCAGTTGCAGAGATTGCATCGATGTTGGCAACCCACCAATTAATGCCGTCGGCTAATTTATTAACGTCGCACTACAACTTCTCCAAACTGATCCAACGAGTACCTCATCTTCCAAGCTTTCTTTTGGCTCAAGGGAGCAGAGAACGGGTCACTGAATTTGCCGATATTCGGTCGGTGTGACACCAGTCCATCTCTTGAACGCTCTGGAAAAACTTGTTGCACCGGAGAAACCAAGCAACTCGGCGATCTCCTCGTTCGGTGCGGATCTATCGCTGTCGAGGATTTCTAGGGCCCTTTCTCTACGCACCTTGTCGCGGATCTCCTGGAACGAGGTGCCCAATCCAGCGATCGTGCGCTGTAGGCTCTTTGGGTGGACGCCAAGGTGACGCGCGAGTTCCTGGAGGCCGAAGGTTCGCTCGCCAATCCTTTGGAGGCAGACTTTTTCGACCCATGTCAGGATTGCATCGCGCGGGGAAGTATCACGGAACTCTCCACGCGAGGTGGGTGGGATTTTCCAGTTCAGGGCTAGTGGCCGTTGCAGCCACTCAGAGGGAAACCCGATCTGAACACCGTTGCACTTTCGTTTCAAGAAAGAAGACTTCGGAAGCAGATCCGGCGGAATACCCGCGTTTTCCTGCGCCGTAACTGTTATACGAGACGGATTGAAATCGTCTTCGGTCACTAACCGCAGGAGGGTCAACCACAGGCTCGCAGTGGCGGCATCTGCCTGAACGACGGGTGCTGCCGGTAAGAAAGTCCTCTCAGCTCGGATCACGGTGACATTTGCATTGATTTGGAGGGAGTATCGAACGTTGTTGATCTGCCGGTCGAGTTCGAGAATAGCCAGCGGTAGGAACTCTGCGAGGGTGTGGGATATCGCATAGCTCTCCCGGACAAAGACGGGGCCCGCCTCGACGAACGCCTCAGCTGCGCGCGCCGAGAAATACGGATCGTCGAGTGCATCGGCCATTTCCTCGACGGCCTTGTAGAGTGCATTGCCGGTGATCAGCGTAGCCGGGTCGGTGAGATCGATCTGGTCGAGGCCGGCCGCTGCTAGCACAGGGCCAATCTGGCCGCCGCGCTTCTCGAACAGATCGAGGAAGGGCAGAAGCTGTAGCGCGCGGTTGAACACGATCCCCTCAGAGACCATTCGGCAATCCCCGGTTTGAGTTCTGCGCATAGCTGTACACGCCATACTGCACCAATACTCGCAGGATGCGCTTTCTAGGACAAGATTCGACACCTCCTGTCCTGTGGGGGTAAGCCGTCTGGCTCTGATGTGCGTCTAGTATCTCTCTGAAAAGGTCACGATTCCAGAAGGTGGCCGAAGGTAAAGGGAGATCGCCTGTGCAACCAGAAAGAAACTTGCGCGCAATCGGCAGCCTGATGGTCTTGCTCGCAACCGCGACGACGGCGCTTGCCAACGACATAGTGATCCTGAACGGGCGGGTAATCGACCCGGAGACGGGCCTCGACGCGATCCGCAACGTCGGTGTGGAAGACGGCCGCATCTCCGCGATCAGCGAGTTCCCGCTTGAAGGCGACACGGTGATCGATGCCACGGGCCACGTCGTCTCTCCGGGGTTCATCGATTTGCATGCGCACGGTCAGAGCATCGGCGACTACCGGATGCAAGCGATGCAGGGGGTGACGACCGCACTTGAGCTCGAGTCCGGCGTCCTTCCCATCGGCGACTGGTACGAGGGTCAGGCAGCGAAGAACCTGCCGATCAACTACGGGGCGGCCGCGGGCTGGACGTATGGCCGGATCGCCACCTTCGACAACACCGATCCTTTGGCGACGGTCGAGTATTTCCAGGAGGCCCAGGCCGAGAACGACTGGAAGATGGAGATCGCCGATGCGGACGAAGCCGCACGCATCCTCGCCCTTGTGGAACAGGGGCTCAAGGAAGGCGGCCTCGGTATCGGCATCAATGCGGGCTATGCGCCGGGATACGGTCAGAAGGAGTATTTCGCGCTGGCGGAGCTCGCCAACGAATACGGCGTGGCCACCTATACCCATGTCCGATACGCCAGCGTGATCGAGCCGCAAAGCTCCTTCGAGGCGCTCAAGGAACTGATCGCGAATGCGGCGATCACCGGCGCACACATGCACATCTGCCATATCAACAGCACCTCGATGGCGGATATCGAGGCTACGCTCGCCCTCGTCGAAGAGGCGATGGCGAAGGGCATCAACATCACTGTTGAGGCCTATCCCTACGGCGCCGCGAGCACGGTCGTCGGTGCTGCGATGTTCACCGGACCGGACTGGCGGGAGCGGATGCAATCGACCTCGGAGAACTTCCAGCTCGGCGCCGACCGCATGACCGAGGACGAGCTGGCGGACTATCAGGCGAACAAGCCGGGCACGTTCATCACCTGGCACTTTCTCGATGAGAGCCAGCCGGACGACCTCGCGTTGCTGGACATGTCTGTCACGCATCCCGCGACGTTGATCGCGTCGGATGCGACGTTCTGGTCGTATTTCGACGAGGACGGCAGCATTCAGACCTACACGGGCGACGAATGGCCTCTTCCGGACAACGTGTTCGCCCATCCTCGATCGGCCGGAACCTACGCAAAGATCCTGCGCTCCTATGTCCGGGAACGCGGCGTCCTTTCGATGAGCGAGGCTATCCGGAAGATGTCGCTGATGCCGGCGCAGACGCTGGAAGGCTTCGTGCCGCAGATGCGCCGCAAGGGCCGGCTGCAGGTCGGTATGGACGCCGATATCGTCGTGTTCGACCTCGAGACGATCGCCGACCGGGCCACCTACGACAATGCCAACCAGCCCGCCGTCGGGGTGCAGACCGTCCTCGTCAACGGTGGATTCGTCGTTCGGGACGGTGCCCTTGTTTTGGACGCCCCTCACGGCCAGCCGATCCGACGGGAGCAAATGCAATGAGCAACAGAACACTCAGACCTTTCGCGCTTGCCGCATGCGTCGTCATAGCGTCCATGACAGCCCCTACGGTTCAGGCGCAAGACGCCGATCCGAAGGTGATTTTGTTCACGAACGTCAACGTGTTCGACGGCGTCAACGAGGCATTGATCGAAAACGCGAATGTGGTCGTGACCGATAACCTGATCACCGCCGTCTCGACAGAGCCGTTGATGGTGGCCGGCGGCCGGGTCATTGATGGTGGCGGGCGCACGATGATTCCCGGGCTCATCGACGCGCACTGGCATTCCACCTATTGCTGCGTTCCGCAGAGCGTGTTGTTCACGGGTGATATGTCCGAAGTGGCTATCAGGGGCGCGCTTGGAGCCGAAGCGACATTGCTGCGTGGCTTCACCACCGTGCGTGACATGGGCGGTAACCCGTTCTCGATCAAGAAGATGATCGATGCCGATGAACTCATGGGTCCGCGTATCGTGCCGTCAGGCGCACCGATGAGCCAGACATCGGGGCATTTCGACTACCGTGCGCTCCAGGCTGTCCCGTCGAATCCGGCCGATCCGCTTGATTATTGGAACCGGAACGGGCTGCTCATGCTGTCCGACGGAGTTCCGGACGTGACGAAGCGCACGCGCGAAATCCTTCGCATGGGCGCCTCGCAGATCAAGATTGCGGGCGGCGGGGGCGTGTCCTCCGTCTTCGACCCGCTGGACGTGCAGGAGTACACGTTCGAGGAGATGAAGGCGGTCGTCGATATTGCCGACACATGGAACACCTATGTGGCGGCGCACATATTCACCGATAGAGCGACCAGAACGGCACTCGAGGCGGGTGTGAAGTCGATAGAGCACGGCAACCTTTTGAGCCGGGAAACGATCGAACTGATGGCCGAGAAAGGTGCCTGGCTGTCGGTGCAACCGCTGATCAACGACGAGGACGCCTTCACCTTCAATGATCCAGTTAGCGCCGCGAAATGGATCGAGGCGACCGACGGAACAGACAGAGTCATCCCGTTGGCCAAGGAGATCGGCGTAAAGATGGCATTTGGGACCGACATGCTTTTCGACCCGGCGACCGCCGCCAAACAGGGTAAGTTCCTCGCCAAGATGACACGCTGGTTCACCCCTTATGAGGCTCTGAAGATGGCGACGTCCGACAATGCGGAACTGCTGATGCTGGCAGGCCCGCGCCACCCGTACCAGGAAGGTGCATTGGGCGTGATCGCGGAAGGGGCCTATGCCGACCTGATCCTGGTCGATGGCAACCCCTTGGAAGATCTAGGTCTTGTCGCCGACCCGAACGCGAATTTCGACGTCATCATGAAGAATGGCGTAATTTACAAGAATACTCTGGATTGAGCTGATGCCAAAACGTCTACCCAGTCGAAACTGAAATGGATAACTTGTCATGCACCGACAGGCTACGTTTGCAACATTGCTCGTCACGGCGACGGTTTTTCTCGCTTCTGGCGCCAGTGCCCAAGACTATGATCTTGTGATCTCCAACGGTCGAGTGATGGATCCGGAAACGCTTTACGATGCTGTTGCCAACGTGGGCATCACCGATGGCCGCATCGTCGTTATTTCAAGCGCGAAGCAGAAGGACATCTGATGAATATCACCCGAACGGCAACGCTTGCAGCCTGCGTCGTCACGATGGCTGCGGCCGCTTTCGCGCAGGATGGGTCCACCTCCGGAACGTCAACCTCGGAAAAAAAATCCAACTCGGCAGATGATCTGGCCAAGGAGTTGTCCAATCCGAATACTCCCCTGTCGAGCCTCGTGTTCAAGCAGACCTATACATCTTTCGATGGCACTCTGCCGGGCGCCGGCGATCAATCCAGCGTCTCGACACTGTTCCAGCCGGTTTTTCCCTTTCCGCTTCAGGAAGGCGGCACCACCAACCTGTTCGTGCGCCCTGCCATCGCATATGTAACCCGGCAACCTGTGTTCAACACGGTCACCGGCCAGTTCGAGAACAAGAGCGGTTGGGCAGATATCGGTTTTGACGTCGCCATCGGCAAGACATACGAGTCCGGATTGGTCACCATCGCAGGTATCCAAGGCACCATTCCGACCAACAGCGATGTTTCCGGGGGACAATGGCGCCTCGGTCCAGAAGCTTTGATCGCGCGTATCTACAAGAAGGGATATTGGGCGATCTTTCCATCACACCAATGGGATGTTGGCGGTCGCAACTACGACTACTCGACCACGCAGCTGGAAATTTTCGGGGGGTTCTATCTGCCCAATGCCTGGACAATATATACCGACTCCAAGTTGAGCTATGACTGGGTCAACGATCAGGCCACCATTCCGATCAATCTTTCGGTCAGCAAGGTCACCAAGATCGGCAACCTGCCTGTCAAGTTTAGCGCGGGCGTCGATTATTATGCCAAGTCGAATGACGCCTTTGGCCAGGACTGGTCCATCAACTTTTCGATGTCACCGGTTGTGAAGAATTTCATCTACGACTGGATCAAGGGGTAATCTCGTTGGCCAAGGAAGTCGGCGTCAAGGTGACGCCAGCAACTCTGCACAATCGAACCTTGAAAGGACAACCTGTTATGCAACGACATACGACGTTTGCAACATTGGTGGTCACGGCGACGTTTTTTCTCGCCTCTGGCGCCATTGCCCAAGACTATGATCTGGTCATTTCAAACGGTCGCGTGATGGACCCCGAAACGCTGTATGACAGCGTCGCCAATGTTGGCATCAAGGACGGTCGCATTGTCGAGATTTCCAAGGACGCGTTGACCGGGGCCGAGGAAATCGACGCCACGGGTCACATCGTAGCACCAGGATTCATCGACACGCATTTCCACTGGCAACAACCGATGGGCTATGCGCTTGGCCTGCGTGACGGACTGACGTCGAGCATGGACCTCGAGGAGGGCTGCGCAGGAACATTCATCGCGCGGTGGTACGAAGAACGCGAAGGCAAGAACCAGGCGAATTTCGGGTGCGCTTCCAGCCACGAACAAGCCCGCGCCATCGTGCTCGACGGTTTCGACGATGAGGAAACCCTTCTGCTGGGGCCGGCGGCGGCGCTGACCTCCCGCAAGGGATCGGGTTGGAGCCTGGACAAGGCGGATTACGACACCGGCAACAAGATTCTGCAAATCATCGATGAAGGCCTTCAGGCTGGCGCGCTGGGTGTGGGCTCTACGCTGGGCTACATGCGTGATGGCGTTACTACGCGCGAGTTGTTCGAGGTGCAGAAGGTTGGAGCGCGTTATGGCCGTCAGACCGCCGTACACACCCGGTTCACCCCGGACGGTGACACCCTCGAGAACGTCGGCGCCCAAGAGGCCATCGCCAATGCGCTTGCCCTCGACGCTCCTGTGCTGATCCAGCATTTCAACAATCCCGGCTGGCGTCTCACGCACGAACTGATCTCACGGCTTCAGGAACTGGGCCACAACATCTGGGGCGAGGTCTATCCCTATTCCGCTGGATCGACCACGGTGAATGCGGTTTTCCTCCAGCCGGACAACTGGGTCGAGAGACAGGGTCATCGCTACGAAGACACGATGCAGGACCCGATTACGGGTGATTTCTATACTCAGGAAAAATACGATCAGGTGATCAAGGACAACCCGACCCAGGAAATCCTTCTTTATAAGACGCCGCCGGAGGATTCCGTGAAATGGTTGACGCTCAAGGGCGTGACGATGGCCAGCGACGCGATGTTTGCCGAGCCTCTGACGGCACCCTGGAATACCCCGTTCGAGGAGCTGGGCAATACCCATCCGCGCCTCGCCGGTGCCCGCGCACTAACGCTCCGGCTGGGACGCGAGAACGACATTCCGATGATGCAACTCCTGTCGATCCTCAGCTACAACGCAGCCCATCATCTCGGACGCATGGGGCTGAAGGCCATGCAAGAGCGTGGCCGGATGCAGGAAGGCATGATCGCCGACATTGTCGTTTTCGATCCCGAGACCGTCACTGACAACGCGACCTACAATCAGGGCGCAGTCCCTTCAACCGGCTTCAAAGCGGTCATCGTGCATGGCGAGGTCACGGTGCGCGACGACGAACTGCTCGAAGTCTTCGCAGGCCGGCCGATCCGCTTCGAACCCGAGGATCGGCCGCTTTTCGAGGCAGTGTCGGAAGAAGCGTGGAACCGGGAGTTCTCGACCGGCATGCCGGATGTGGCGCCTGGCATTCCTCCGCAGGGAGGGAATTGAGCCATGACGACATGGGCAGCCAAGCTACGGACACGAATGGGTGTTGGACTCGTCGCGGTACTGCTTGCCGCCGCGACTGTGCAGGCGGAACCAACCCGGATCGGTTTCCCCGACTTGCCAGACCCTGCCGCGCAGGATTTCGACGACCCTTTTCGCGATATGGGTTTCGAGATGCTCGGGGAGTTGCGAACATTCGTCCGTCTCGAGCAGCGGCTTGCGAGCGGGGAGGTTCCGGAAGACGCACGATCACGGCTCGAGGCGCGGCTCGAGGCGGCGCGCGACGCGCTGACGCTTGCCGGCCATGACATCGAAGAGTTGCTGGCCCAGCGGTGGATCGTGGCCGAAGCGCGGAAGCGTGCACTCCTTTCAACCAATCCGGAGCTCCACCGGACCACGGTCACCATTACCGGTTTCCTCATTCCCGCGGGCATCGACGAAGACGGTCTCACCGTCGGATATCTTGTGCCGGAAGTGGGTATGTGTAGCCATACGCCCCCGCCGCCACCCAACCAGCTGATCCGCGTGACGGTCGATGCGGGGTCTCCGGCTCGGTCGCTCTACACCCCGGTGACAGTGACGGGGCTGCTTGCGCCTCAGGAGAGCAACGAAACCATCTTCGTCCTCGACGGTGAAGCGCGGATGGCGAGTATGTGGAACCTCGAAGCAACCCAAGTCACGCTGGCGGTGAATACGCCTCGAACCCCTTTGCGCACCGCGTCGCAAATCAGGAACGTCTCCCACTCCACACCCACCGGGGAAGATCAACAAACCGGCAATAATTGAGGCTTCGAATTGATGATTTGGCTCTCAACCCCAATCAGGATGCTTGGTCATTACAAGTGCGCGCAGGACGCATCACATAGCCTCAAAGAAACAGACGAGCGCACGCCACATCGGTTTGTACTTAGCATTTGTTTCGTGGTGTCAATTTTCCTCCTGGCTGCTGCTGGTTCGACCCATGCGCAAGATCGACCGACCACAGTCATCACATGGAACGACCTGGGTATGAGCCTCGAGGCCCAGAAAGACGATAAAGCGGATGATGGAACGTATGCGGGTCAGTCATCCTTGAGCGGCCCGCAAACGGTTCTGCCGCCGGACGACCTCTTCGATCCGCTTTCGTCTGACGGCATCGCGGTCCAAGACTGGGACGAAACGGCGTTTGAGGTCGCATCGGGCTTGCTGGAATCTCAGTTATCCATTGACGGGTATGTCTTGCCGCTGCGCCGGGAAAACGGGCGCGTCGTTGAGTTTCTTCTGGTGCCGTGGATAGGAGCATGCATACACGCCCCTGCGCCTCCACCGAACCAGATCATTCATGTCGATTATCCCGAGGGGGTCGATTCCATTGGTATGTTCACGCCGGTACGGCTTGCGGGGCGCCTGACGCATTGGCCGGCAAGTCACACTCTGTTCCTTGTAGACGGTTCGCGCAGCATTCCGACGTCGTACGCGATGGAGCAGGCTGTAATCGGCGGGACGCCCGGCGAGATCGTTGCCGCTACCTCCGCAGGCGAGGATTTTTCCTGGTTGGTACGCGCGCAGGCCAGGATCACCGACATCTTCACCACAGCGATGACGGACATGGAGCAAGGCCGGTCTGCCGGCGGAGTCGGGCTCGCGCTGCTGATCGCGTTCGCCTACGGTACGCTGCACACGCTTGGCCCGGGACACGGCAAGGCCGTCGTCGTCTCCTACTTCATCGGAACCGGTGGCAGTCTCAGACGTGGCGTCGTCATGGGCGGCCGGATCGCCGTTATGCACGTGCTGTCGGCGGTAGTCGTCGTCTTCCTGCTCGACTTCGCCGTACGACAAGCGACGGGAGCGGCGCCCTCGGATTACAGGTTGATCCGGCTCGGAAGCTACGCGCTGATCATGGCAATAGGTGCGGTGATGTTATGGCATGCCATCGCGAACATACGAGCAGCTCATGACGATCACCACGGCGGCCACGCCCACGCCGGATGTGCGGCCTGCTCCGCTGCAAACACCGAATCGCAAGGCGGCGGCTGGATCGCAGCCGCGGTAGGTGTGGTGCCTTGCACCGGCGCGCTTATCGTCATGCTGTTTGGCCTCGCGAACGACCTTGTGGTTCCCGCGGTCATGATGGTGATCGCGATTTCGGCGGGTATGGCGCTCGCCATGTCGGCCCTCGGCATAGCGGCGATCCTGGGTCGCAACTGGGCCGAGGCGCGCCTCGGGAGCACCCCCCAGAGACGCCTGAGATTTGAAGCCCGTTCACGGCTCGCAGGCGCGGCCTGCGTGCTTGCTATCGGGAGCACTTTATTCGCCATGACCTTGGCTCAGCCGCCAGGCGCGGATCGACCGCAGCAAACATCGGTCCTCGGGACGAGCTAAGCGAGCTCATAACATATAGTTGGCCTGCGAGGCGTTTGTCCCCTCAATTACCTGCAATTGGAGTTGATAAACTATGTCACAGGCACCTAATGAGCAGAGCATGCAAGGCGCATTTGACCCTCATTGCGTCTGTGTCGCGATGCGGCGTTATGTTTGGTGCCGATGGTTGCGATATACCCTGACGGTCGTCTGCGCGCTACTCGCCACCATATTTCCCGCGGAAGTCCGACCTGAAGGCCTAAGCCGTGATGGGTTTTCATCTCCAAAAAGCGTTCTCGGAACGCTGGCAGCCACGTCCGATCAGCAGGATCTGGGGGGGGTGCAGGCGTACCGGGACTGGAAAAATGGGTTTGAGAACCGCGTGGGGCTGACATTCGGTCTCGAGGAGATGGCCCAGTATCTCGGTACCGACTCAGACCTGACGCCGTCCGATGCGGCAAGCAACGTGTTTCGGTTCTTCGGCACTTGGACAGCGTCCGGACGCGGCACTCCCTACGCTGGCGCTTTGGTCTTCAAGATCGAGAATCGGAGCGCCTTCGGAAGCCATCTCTCGCCCCAGGCGCTCGGGCCATCCCTTGGATATGCAGGGCTTTTTTCGTCGACCTTTAGCGATGCGGGGTGGTTGTTGACCAACCTCTACTGGCGTCAAGCGTTTGCCGATGGTCGGGGCAGCTTCGTCATCGGTCAGGTTGATGTCACCGACTACATTGACATCAACAGCCTCGCCAACCCATGGACCGCCTTCACAAACCTCGCCTTTGAGCAACTACCAACTGTTCCAGCGCCCTCTCAGGGATTGGGAGCCGCGCTGCAGTGGAGACTAAGCGACAGTTGGGCGATCCTCGCTGGCTTTGCAGATGCCAACGCAGACCCGGCAGACCCGGTCGGTAGCGCCAGAACGCTTTTCGACACCGGCGAGACCTTCAAACACTTCGGCATAGGTTGGGCGCCTGATTGGGACAATCGATACGACCAGTCAGTTCAGCTGACTTTCTGGCAGATTGATCAGAGAATGCAGGCTGGTGTGCCCGGCGGTTACGGCGTTTCTTTTCTGGCGAGCGGTCGCCAGGACGCGTGGAGGCCGTTCTTCCGTGCAGGCTATGCCAAAGATGGCGGAACGCTTCTCGACCGATCGATCAGCGTTGGAACGGGGTACGACGCCCGCGACGGCAAGGATCTTGCTGGAGTCGGGGTGAACTGGGGACGGGCACCTGGTAACTCACGGAACCAGTTCACAATGGAGGCATTCTACCGGTGGGACGTGACGGATTTCTTCCAGATCACACCAAGTGTGCAGCTTGTTACCAACCCTGCGAACGACCCCACGACCGAAAACATGGTGGTTCTCGGGTTGCGCGTGCGTGCCCACTTCTGATTCGCAAAACGAGACAGGGATGCCGCGCCCAAAACGGAAGGAGCCGGATATATGGCTGTATCGATGACACTTGATGCAGCCGCAGAAGCGATGCGGGACGTGACCCGCAAGACGGTGAGGCGCAGTTCGAGGCTGTTCTTAGTACAGGGCATTTTGCTCGTTCTCGCCTGCGTTCTCGTTCTCATTTACCCTCTGACGACCAATGTCGCTCTTGCGGTGTTTCTCGGGTGGATGCTGCTCTTCAGCGGCATCGTTCAAGCCGTTACACTGATAGGCTGAAGCATGACTCCGGATTTCCGGCTGCAACTGATTTCGGCCGCGATGTCGGCGATCGTGGGCTTTGTCCTCCTGTGCAATCCTGCTTGCCGCGATTGTCGGAAACGCAATGTCAGGACAACGCTGGAAGCCTCCTCCAATCATAGGGCCATAACTGAAGTTTGGTCCAAATTCGGGTGATGTGAGCACAAGGACGAATGGCAGTTTCGTCCGCGATCTATTGGTTCGAGTGACAAATTTCGTCGCGCTCTGATCGAATGGCTGGTTTTCTTGCCGCGTTGCGACAACCAAAGCTCAGCAACCGCAGAATAATCCGCGCTGCGTGCGCACGCAGCAGGATTTGGACACTTCTCCTATGGGCTCGGCACCGACCAACGCCGCATAAGGGACAAACACCCGGTTTGAAATGGCGAACGGCACGACCGTTCGCCAAGTTCGCTCAGATATCAATGCGCTCAGCGATGCTCAGGGCATCTTCAAGTTCGACGCCAAGGTAGCGCACTGTACTGTCGACCTTTGTGTGACCAAGCAGCAGTTGGACCGCGCGGAGGTTGCCTGTCTTGCGGTAAATCTCCGCAGCCTTTGTACGGCGAAGCGAATGAGTGCCGTAGCCACTTGGTTCAAGGCCGATTGCCGTCACCCAATCGCGGACAAGCCGACCATACTGGCGCGTGGAGATGTGCGGCCGATCATGGAACCGACTCGGAAACATAAACCGGCAGGCAAACATCTCGGGCGATTTGACCCACGCCAGAACGGCATCGCGTGTGTTTTCAGTCAATTCAAACTGCACCGGCCGCTTGGTCTTGCTCTGGATCACGGAAACGCGCTCTCGGACGCGATCATCTTTTACAGGGTCAGATACGGCCAGTCTGACAAGATCACAGCCGCGCAACTTGCTATCGATAGCGACGTTGAACAAAGCAAGATCACGCAGATAACCCGCCAGTTCGAGCCTTGCCCGGATCGCCCAGACTTGTTTGGGCAGTAGAGGCCGTTTTTGACCGATGATCCGCCCTTTGTTCCAGGCTCTGCGTTTTGGGGTGGTTGCGGGAAGTTGGACTCTTGGCATAATTTGCCCTCCGATCCTCCCTCCAAGCCCAGTCACCAGCACCGTGCTGGTGGCAGGTTTATAACATCCTCGCCAACTGCAGCTTTCAGAAGCCAACGGATAGAGCCGTTGCTGCAAGTGCAATCGGCTGCTTCGAGCCCATTCTGTAAATTCGATTTCGCTGCTGCGCGCGCACGCAGCACGAAAATCGCTGCGCTTGCTCAGTTGATAGTGTTGCGCGCTGTCGAAAAAGTCGGTCATTCATACGCTTCACAGTGACGACTGCGGTGCCAATTTACTTGTCACAAGAGAACCTGTGGCGCGACCTGCTTCAATGATGGTCTGCTGCATTGAAATTTGCAGGCGCAGGTCGGGCGTTGGACCCTGATAGAACACTTTTTCCGCTGCCATTTTGTTGAAGCTGACAGAGCGTTCGTAACGACGACAAAACGCGGACGTTGCCTCAAACGAGCGTGGTAAGCCAGACTCCGAAGCGCCTCAGGCCTACGGTGCGCCCCGCTCAACATTTGGGGATATGCCCCAGTGTTTGCGGTAAAGTTTTGAAAAGTGGCTGGCCGATGTGAACCCGCAAGCCATCGCGACATCAATGACGCGCAGATTTGTTTGCTGCAGCAGGTGCCGCGCGCGCTCGAGCCGCAAAGTCGTGATGTAGACCTTGGGGCTTGAGCCCACATAGCGCAGGAACAGCCGTTCCAATTGTCTGGTTGACAGTCCGACGATTGCCGCAACCTGCGAGGGGGACAGATCGGACCCAAAGTTCTCCTCCATGTGAAGGATCGCCTTTCCGAGGCGTTCGTGCCGTGTCCCCAAGCGACACAGATCGCTTCTTGTCTGGCGGTCGGTGCCGGATCTTACCGTGCTGCACAAAAGCTGGTCGGCGACCCGGGCCGCGGTCTGTGTTCCAAGCCTTTCTGCGATCAGGGCGAGAAACAAATCCAATGTCGCCGCACCTCCTGCCGATGTCGTGGCATTGCCACCCTGCTCAAACACAGAGCACCGGACATCCAGATCAAGAAAGGCTTCCGCCACGGCACTCTGAATGCTCCAATGCGCACTCACCGGATGACCTGAAGTCAGTTTTGCCTGCGCCAAGATAATTGCGCCGCCGCCCACGCCGCAAAGCTCCGCGCCGAACCGCTTGGCCTCGCGAAGCCAAGCGATCAATCGTTTTGAGGGCGGCTCTGTTGTGGTTGTAGGCCCGAAGATCACCACGCAGTCTCCTTTGCGCGTTGGCGGTAGCGTTCGCTCAACGGCAACGGTTAAACCCGATGACGCTCGAACCTGATCACCGGCTTCGCTGGCGATCTCCCATTCAAACACCGTTTTCGACAACACATCGTTAGCCGCTTCGAGAGAGTCGAGACCAGCCCCCAGGTCCAGCGAAGAGAATCCGGGGCAAAGCACGAAGACAAAGCGTTGGACTTCTTCGGTGCCTGTAGGTGCGGCGCAGATGTTGATCTCTGGGTATCCCATAGATCAGCACCGCATGTTTGCGCCGTTCGGATCATAGATTGGCCCGCCGAGCACCTCAGCCTCATACATTTCGCCCAGGATTTCGACCTGCAACGTCGTTCCGGGCGCTGCGTGTTCGGCTGCGACATAGCCCATGGCCATCGACAGCGCGGCGCGGTGGCCATAACCGCCCGAAGAGACATAGCCGACCGCTTTGCCATCCTTCAGGATCGCCTCGTCATTGCTGACGTCAATCCCGTCCACATCAATGGTCATGGTCACAAGCTTCTGCTTGGGGCCTGCATCACGGATGGCTTGCGTGGCTGCCTTGCCCACGAAGTCCTTCTTCCAGTTGATGAAGGCATCCATGCCGCTTTCGACCGCGTCGAAATCGGGGCGGAATTCCAGCGTCCAGACGCCCCAGCCCTTTTCCAGCCGCATCGACATCAGCGCGCGCGCCCCATACCAGCGATAGCCGAGATCGGCGCCTGCCGCCTCGATCGCCTCGGCCAGACGCAGCAGGTATTGCGGCTTGCAGTATATCTCATAGCCCAGCTCGCCCGAGAAGCTGATCCGGTTGAGGATCACCGGCACGCCGCCCACGAAGGTTTGCCGCAAGTCGCGGAACTTGAAGTCTTCGGCGCTCACATCATCGCGGGTGATCCGCGCCAGCAATTCGCGCGATTTCGGACCCGACAGGGCGATGCCGTGCCAGTCATCAGACACATTGGTATAGCTGACATCGGCAGGCAGATCCTTTTCGAACCATCGGCGATGAGCCTCTTGCATGGCCCCAGAGCCAAAGAGCATGAAGTGATCCTCGGCCAGGCACGCCACGGTCAGATCGCCGTAGAGGCGGCCCTTTTCGGTCAGCATCGGCGTCAGGGTCAGACGGCCCGGTTTGGGCACATAGCCCGCCAGCGTCTTGTTCAGATAATCCCGCGCGCCCGCGCCTTTGAATTCGTGCTTGGCGAAGTTGGCGATCTCGATACCGCCCACGGCCTGTTGCACGGCCTCAACCTCGCGTTTGACATAGTCAAAGGATCGGTTGCGTTCAAAGGTAGGCTCCTCATGGGCATCCTCGGGACTATCGGCGAACCAAAGCGCATTCTCAAGGCCAAAGCCCTGATCCATCACTGCGCCTTTGGCAACCAGCCGGTCATAAAGCGCGGTGGTTTTCTGCAAGCGACCCTTGGGCAGGGTTTCGTTCGGGAAGGTCATAACAAACCGGCGTTCGTAGTTCTCGGCGGATTTCACCGTGCCCCAATCTGGGGTGGCAAATTCGCCAAAGCGCGCCACATCCATGGCCCAGACGTCAATCGAGGGCTCTCCGTCGATCATCCACTCGGCCATGGTCAGGCCCACGCCGCCGCCCTGACAGAACCCGGCCATGACGCCCACTGCGACCCAGTAGTTCTTCATCCCCGGCACCGGGCCGATCATAGGGTTGCCATCGGGGCCGAAGGTGAAGGGGCCGTTGATCATGTCCTTGATGCCCGCCTCACCAATGGTGGGGATGCGTTCGAAGGACATCTCAAGCCGGTCCGCGATCCGGTCCAAATCCGGTTGCAACAGCTCATGGCCAAAGTCCCAAGGCGTTCCCTCGACCTTCCACGGCGTCGATTTGGGCTCATAGGTGCCCAGTAGCATACCCTGACGTTCCTGACGGAAATAGATATTGGCCTCATAGTCGATGCCCGCAGGCAAACGGCCCGCTTCGCCCATGCTCTCCATACGCTCCGCGATCATCGGGATTTTCTCGGTAATCAGGTAGTGGTGCTCCATTGGCTGCACCGGCAGGTGGATGCCGGACATATGAGCGACCTCGCGCGCCCAGAGGCCGCCGCAGTTCACCACATGCTCGGCGTTGATCTGCCCTTTCGGTGTGGTCAGATCCCAGGATCCATCGGGGCGCTGAGACATGGCAGTGACACCACAATGGGTGAAGTATTGCGCGCCGTGCACGCGGGCGGATTTGGCGAACGCATAGGTGGCGCCTGAGGGGTCAAGGTCCCCATCCTGATCGTCCCAGAGCGCTGCGTGATAATGCTTGGGATCAATCAGCGGGTGCCGCTCGGCCAGTTCCTTGGGCGAGATGAATTCCTGGTTCAGCCCCATATAGCGCGCCTTGGAACGTTCCCGCTTCAGGTAATCGTACCATTCCTTGGTCGAAGCCGCATAGAACCCGCCAGTAATATGCAGCCCTACGGAATGGCCGGAGGTTTCCTCGATTTCTTTGTAGAGATCGATGGTATAGCTCTGCAAACGGCTGATATTGGGATCGCTGCTGATCGTGTGGATCTGCCCTGCCGCGTGCCAGCTTGAACCGGAGGTCAGCTCGTCGCGTTCCAGCAAGACCACGTCTTTCCAGCCGAATTTGGCCAGGTGAAACAGGATCGAGCAACCAACAACCCCGCCGCCAATCACAACGACCTTGGCGTGCGAGGGAAGCGATTTTCCGGTGGCGGTTTCGTCTTTTTGAATCTCGGGCATTGGATTTCTCCTTAGTTGAGCGGCAAGCGGCGGAACCGCCCCGGCATTGCAGGGTCATGGAAATGGTCGAGAGGTCCGTTCTCGACGAGATGGCTGTGCCAATGGGCCAGCGCATCGCGATCCAGCGTTACGCCAAGGCCGGGGCCTTCGGGCACGGAAACGACATTGTTTTTCTGGCGGAATGGGCCGCCTTCGATCACGTCGCCAATCTGCCAGCGGAACAATGACTGAGAGGGTTCGGATATCCACGGCATCGCTGCAGACATGTGCAGATACCCTGCCGTGGCAATCCCTGCATCCCCAGAATAGCACCAGAAGCCTACTCCCATCGCCTCGCAAGCGCCAATGAAACGCACCGCGCGCGCAATCCCACCCAGAACGGCAAAGTTCGTCACGATATAGTCGGGTGCCCCAAGCGCCACAGAGCGGCGGATATCCGGCACGTGGGACGAGATCGGAATGGTGAAGTGGCGACGCAGTTCGGCCATTTCTTCAAAGGTTGCGACCGGGTCTTCGTAGTTGCGGATGTTATAGGGCTCGATCTCGCGGAAGACGCGCATGGCTGTGGGCAGGCTCCATTGCATGTTGCTGTCCAGACGGATCATCGCCTCGCGCCCAAGCCCATCGCGTAGGGCCTTGACCGTGTCTATCTCAAGCTCGGGATCGCCCAGGATCAGCTTGCCTTCGAACATGGTACTGCCATGTTCTTCACGCATTCGGATGCAGTATTCGGCGACCGCTTCGGGGCTCATCTCGCCACCCTCGCGATATCCGAAGTATTCGGTGAATGGGATGTCTTTACGCACCGCACCACCCAGCAAGCGGTACAGAGGTTCATTTGCGACCTTGCCGCGCAGGTCCCATAGGGCGATCTCAATGGCCCCAAAGGCTTTGACCACCGAACTGTCATCAGTGTTCTGCACGATCTGCCAGGGCGGAACGCAGAGTGCTTCACATCCTGCGACATCGAGAGGATCCGCACCGATCAAGCGCTCGCCCATGGCGCGGATACTGTCCAGCACGTCGATAGACGGCGCTTCGCCGAGGCCAACAAGGCCTTGATCCGTTTCGACCTCGATGATGGTCTTGGAGGTGCCGGGATAGTGCCCGCCCGTCCACCACATGGGCTTTTCCAGCGGAATGTTGATTGGCGTCACACGCAACCCTGTGATCTTAATACCAGGCATCGGGCAGCTCCTCTTTGCGCTTGGCCACAAACTCTTCCAACGCTTCGCGGGTGCTGTCTTCGATGGGCGGCGCCTGATACTCGGCCAACATCTGTTTCACGCGGGCGTTGGCGCGAGCGCGCATGTCTTGCGACCCCGCGTCTTCCCAGCTTTCGACGTTTTCGCTGTCGCTGAGCTTTGGTTCGTAGAAGGCGGTCTGGTAGTTGCGCATCGTGTGCGCGCAGCCCAGGAAATGCCCGCCCGGCGCCACTTCGCCATAGGCGTCGCGGGCGAGGGCATCGTCAGAGACATCCAAACCTTGGGACAGTACCTTCTGATAGCTGCCCAGCCGATCGGCATCCATGATCAGCTTTTCAAAGCCGGTGCACAGCCCGCCCTCGAGCCAACCAGCCGCATGTAGTACGAAATTGGCGCCCGCCAGCATGGTCGAATGCATCGAATCCGCGCTTTCATAGGCGGCCTGCGCATCCTCAATCTTGGAGGCGGTCAGCGAGCCGCCACAGCGCAAAGGCAGCCCAGCACGCCGGGCCAGTTGCCCGATCGCATAGTTGGAAATGACAGGCTCCGGCATCCCGAAGGTGGGCGCACCGGATTTGAGCGACATGGAAGACAGGAAGTTGCCTAGCACAAAGGGCGCGCCGGGGCGCAGAAGCTGCACATAGGCGCAGACCATCATCGCTTCGGCCATCGCCTGGGCCACCGATGCGGCGGTCGACACAGGCCCCATCGCGCCCGACAGGATGAACGGCACCACGACCAACCCCTGACCGCGGGTAGAATAGACGCGAGCGGCTTCTGTAACCACCTTGTCGACCAGGAGCGGCGAGTTGGTGTTCACGTTACCCATGATCACGCAGTTCTGCTCCATCACCTCCTCGCCAAAGACAATCTCGGCCATGTCGACACTATCTTGGGCGCGGCTCATCTCGGTGATGGCTCCCAGATGCGGTTTGTCTGACAGGGTCATATGCGCATAGAGCATGTCGAGATGCCGTTTGCTGACCGGCACGTCGCAGGGCTCGCAGGTGACAAACCCGCCGTGATGCAAGTTCGGGTGAAGATAGGTCAGGCGTACCAGATCGCGAAAAGCATCCATATCGCCATAGCGCCGACCCCCTTCGAGATCGCGCACAAAAGGTGCGCCATAGATCGGGGCAAAGACCTGGTTTGTGCCGCCGATGGTGACGGAGCGGTCGGGGTTGCGGGCATGTTGCGTGAACACAGACGGAGCCTTGGCGCAGAGCGACCGGATCCAATCAGCGGGCGCGCGCACAATATCGCCGTCGATGTTTGCGCCTTTGCGCCGCCAGAGCTCTAGCGCTTCGGGGTCATCCCGAAAAGCTATTCCTACATCCTGAATGATCCAATCAACCTGGCCCTCCAGCTTTTCGATTTGGGCCTCGTCCAGAACCTCGAAGAACGGAAGAGTTCTACCGATATGTGGAGATGCAGGTACGCCCGCATGTGTGGTGTCCCTGTTGCGCGATGCGCGTGCCCGTCGTGCCATGGCTCGTCCCCTCCATGAAATGAGTAAGCTGCAGACTAAACCATCGCGTAGGCGCTGTGACGGTTGAAAAATCCAATGGTTTGGATAGTTTCAGATTATGCAAAATCTCTGGTCATACCTCGCCTCTCCCCGCCACCTTGCCGTTTTCGAAGCGGCTGCGCGGCGGCAATCCTTTACGCTCGCGGCACAGGAGTTGAACGTTCAGCAACCATCGGTGAGCGTGTCTATCAAGCAGTTGGAGAACACGCTTGGCGTTGCTCTGTTCCTGCGTCAGCATCGCCGCATAAGCCTGACACATGCGGGTGAACGGCTTTTTGCAGATGTCAGCCGGGCCTTTGATCTGCTGGAACACTCCGCCACGGCCATTCGGCAATCCGTCAGCAATGATCACGTCACGCTAAGCGCGTCATCTGCGTTCAACAATTATTGGATTCTGCCAAGGCTGGGGACGTTTCAGGAAAAATACCCCGAAATTGACCTGCGCCTGCAGTCAAGCGACCGCGAGCCGGACCTGACCGCCGAGCCCATTAGCCTTGCGATCAGATTGGGCGATGGGAACTGGCCGGGGTGCCACTCTGCGGGCCTTGCAGACGAGATCATTTACCCCGTCGCAGCACCCCGCGTCATGGCGTCGGCGGTGCATCTGCGCAACATCACGGGGCTGCTGCACCAACGGTTGATCCATCTGGAGGAACCGATCCGGGAACGCCCGTCCTGGGCGCAGTGGTTTCGCGCGTTCGGGATACCAGAACAGCCGCCGAAAAGCGGTTTGCGCCTGAACGACTATGCGCTTGTCTTGCAAGCCACCATGGCGGGCGAAGGCTTTGCCTTTGGCTGGCATCATCTCGTCGCACCGCTGGTGCAAAAGCAGCTCCTTGCCGCCCGATCCGATTGGGCGTGGACGACCGGGAAAGGCTTCTACCTAGTCTGGTCAAAAGAGACCCCGCTCACACCAAACGCAAGCATCGTTAGGGATTGGATTCTGTCAAACGTCTGATTTCCATCAGTTGAAGGGCTGCGCGTAACGCACCTTAGGAGATTTCGTTTTCCCGCAAGCCAAGTTCATGCGCGGTTAAGCATCAACAGTTTCCGGTTTATTTAACACGTTGGACCTAGGCCGACGCTGGTTTTATCCAAAAGTGGTTTGCTGCATACTAAAATATCGTTGCTGTATCATGTTGAAGGTCTTCCGGTGAGTGCGATTTCCATTCGTTCAAGCAGTCCGCCCCACCAATGATTGGGCTGGTGAACGTTGGTAACAACGAACCCAATCGTACACCGCAGATGCAGTCAGCATGCTGCACCAGCAATAGCCGCAAGTGCACAAGTCCGGTGTGTCCGCGTCTGAGTTGTCGGGTCAGACTGCGGCGAAAGTTCAGTTTCGGTTCGTGCCAAATCGACGCCGTGGAATGACTGCTTCGGTGACTTGCGCTGCACCGCAACAACAAACGTTCTGCACGGGCCAGCAAATGCTGCGCTAGCAATAGCTGCGTGGGCAAAAGGCGGGTTTGTCCGCGACCCGGTCATTGCACGGATTTTCACTGACGTCCGGTGTTGGTCGAAGCAGTCGTTCAAGGCAGGGACGTCGAATTTTGCCGGCTCGAATGGCTGTTCAAACCAGCCATCGGACATTCGAAGAAATTGGCTCAATGACCGAGTCGCGGACAATGCGGTCATTGGGAAAGGGTCCGAGCCGAAGCTATCTTTACGGCGATTTTGCTAGCTTCTTTGAGTTGAATTGGCTTTCAATTGAGCGCGAAACACGCGCGGTGACACGCCGGTTTTGACTTTGAAGGCGCGGGAAAAGTTCGACAGATGCTGGTAGCCCAACGCGCTTGCTGTATGTGAAATCGGCGTGTCCGTTTCGCTCAGCATGTACTCGGCCCAGTAATGACGTCTTGCATCCACGATCTGGGAAAACCTGCGCCCGCTTTGGCGCAACCTTCGTTTCACGGTGCTGCCACTGACACCCAGTTCGCGTGCAACGCAGTCCAGCCGTGCCTGCCCGGACCAGATTAACCGATCAACGATAAAGTCGATGTCGTCGATTGATACCGGCGTGTCCGCATTCCGCGCATGATACTGGTTCAGTTTGGCAAGACCGGCATCCAAAGGCGTGTTCAGCAGATCCGCATCCAGAACGATATCGGTCCACGTATTGCCCCATCGGATGTCGATACCATCCCAGTCTGCCGGCACCGGCAACGGCCGGTCGTTGGAGGCCAGCCTTATCTGCAAAGGCCGTGCGTCCGGGCCCGCGCAGAGCGCAATAATCTGCATCAAGACGGTAACCATGTATTGTTCGGTCTGCCACCTGCCTACGCAATCTGGGAACATCACATTTCGGCGGAACACAATAGTGTTGCCTTCCGGGAGTAGCGCGTATTGCGCGCCGTTGTTCTCAAACGTGACATCTTCGACGAAAAACCGCAGCAACCTGCCCAGCGTGGATGCCATGCGCACCCGCATGCCGCCCAAATCGCCCGTTGAATGAACCGGGTGCTCCTGCGCGGTCACATGGCCTAGGTGGTCCAGGTCCAGTGCCTGCGCCGCAAAACCAATAAAGCGCCAGGCCGAACGTTCGCCGATCAGACCCTGCCCCTCAAGCACTGCGTCCAGAGGCATGCCAGCGCGCTCTGCAAAACCCGCAATATCGCCGCCCCGCCGGGAAATCGTGTCGACAAATGGCATAACCTGCGCGGCCTTGATCAGGACCAGTTCGGCCTGTCTGGGACGGTTCTGCGACACGGCGATCTCCATTCAAATGACCCACAATGATAAGTCATACTCTGTTAAGCTGGGCCCGGGAATACTCGGTTGATGTTGCAACCAGCACGATCTCATGCCCTCCGCTGGGCAGTTTATTGAAAGGAAATTGTACAGGATGAAGTCGACGCTTTCCGCCATATTTTTTGCCTTTGGCATGACGGCCGCTTTCGCCAGCGAAGAAAGCAAGACCTGGCCCGCTTCGGAAGAAGCCAAGCAATTTGTTCAGGACACCATAGTGATTGGCATGCTGGCTAGCCCCTATGGCACCGGCTGGACGGATTACGAACAGCTGCACACTTATTTCCAGCGCGCGCGCGATAATGGCATCACCGGGCATGAAATGACACTGGCTGCTGCCGACATGTCGTTCGAGACCCTGCTAGAACAGCATTACCATTTCCGCGCGGCCATGGCGCAGTTCCCCGAAAACTACCTGATCGTGAACCAGACCCGAGATATCGAAGCTGCGCATATCCAAGGCAAGACGGCGGTGATCTGGAACAGCCAGACTGCAACGATCCTGAATGGCGATCTGAAAAAGATGGCCCTGCTCAAGGACATGGGCATCAAATCGATGATCCTGGCCTATAACGATATCTTCCGTACTGGCTCGGGCCAGCTGGCCGCCTACAATGGACGCGATATCGGACTAACGCCATGGGGCGAATCTGTGATCGATGAAATGGTTCGCTTCGGCATCCTGCTGGACCTCAGCCATACCGGGTCGAAAACAGCCAATGATGCGATGGATTACATGGATGCGAACTATCCCGGCGTGCCTTACGTCTATACCCATTCGGTGCCTGCGGGTTTGTATTTGGATGAACCCAACCGGACAGCGCGAGGATGCTATCGCGCCATTCACGATGACGAGGCGGTCCGCGCAGCAAACTCCGGTGGCTATGTCGCGCCTACCTTCACCGAATGGATGATGGACGGCATCTGGCCAGAAGATATTTCGCCCAAACAAGCCGCTGATATGATCGATTACTATGTGCAATTGGTTGGGGTGGATCACGTCGGCATTGCCACCGATGACATGTTCTCAACCGAACTGGTGGTCGATTTCGCTACCGCCAACGCAACAATGTATGACGACGGCGGCTACATGATCGACGCGTTTAATCGCGGCGCTACTGGCAATGGCGAACTGGCTAAAATCCTTGCGGCAATTACCGATGACCTTTGGGCACGCGGATACTCCAACGAAGACCTCGCCAAGATCTATGGCGGTAACAAGATGCGCGTCTATGCGCAGGTCTGGGAAGGCAAACCGCCCAAGGTGTTCCTGCAGGAATATCCCGAACGCCTGCGGATACGGCGCGAAATGGAGCAGATGTTTTTCTCTCGCTAGCAGCGTTTTCGGGATTGCAGGGTTAGGCCTATCTTTGGAACAAAGCGGACCATCCGCTTTGGGCTCTCCTGAGACATCTGAGTGTTTCGGTCAGATGACTGCTTGAACCCGAATAGCCGTCACTCAGCGCTGTCTACATTCGGAGCAACGTCTGCTTTGCGACCTCGATGACTGGTTTCGAGAGTAGCGGCCCTTGGTCCGGCACTGTCTTGTGGCTGAGTTGCGGACCTTTCTGCCGTTCGCCAGATCCGAAACAACGACTGCGGCCAGCCCAGAGCGGACATGTTGAGAAACTGGGAGGCTGGTCAGACCGGACCTTCGCGCCGAGTCAGTCGAGTGCCAGATGGGCGGACGAAGCCGACGCCAGAGGGGTGGCGGGTTACAACTCCGTTTCCGACATTTGGCTGATCGGCAGATACTACCATTCCCAAATAGCTAGGTTTAAGCTCTTTAGCGGTGTACAAGAGCAAACAAGTCAGGATCGCTCTCCTTTAATGGTACTTGATCTCGATCAGGGCTAGGCAAATCATAATCGCGTATTTCTCCAACGATCCCAACCAGACGATCCAGAAGTATCTGCGCTCGCTGGCACCCCGCGGGCTATTTGATCAATTGGGGAGAATGACTTTGTCGAAGTTTAGTTGTGGATTTGCCGGCATGGCCATTGATTGGTGCCGCCTTGTTTGCGGGCCTCGCGGCCGCGCCCGCTGTCGCCGAAACGGCCAGCAAGGGGGCCGCTCTGGTCCCGGAAATCAACCGGATCGTCGAAGCAGATACCACGCGCTTGCAGGACATTTTCAAGGATATTCACCAGCATGCCGAGCTTGGCTTCATGGAAATCAGGACTGCTGGGATCGTCGCGCGAGAACTGGAGGCGCTCGGTTACGAGGTAAAGACAGGCATCGGCATCACCGGCGTCGTCGGGATCATGGAGAACGGCGAGGGCCCCACTTTCATGTTTCGGGCGGACATGGATGCCAACGCAGTCCGCGAGGAGACGGGCTTGCCCTACGCCAGCACGCAGACTGTCAAGAACGCCATCGGCTACGAGGTGCCGGTCGCCCACATGTGCGGCCACGACGCCCACACCACCTGGCTCATCGGCCTTGCCAAGACCATGGCAGAGTTAAAAGACCAATGGTCCGGGACGCTTGTTCTCGTCGCGCAGCCGGCGGAAGAGCCCGTGGAGGGCGCCAAGGCAATGCGAGATGACGGGCTTTACGAGACCCATGGCGTGCCTGAGCCAGACTACTTCCTGGCGCTTCACACCGGGCCGTTTCCGCTCGGCACCGTCGCCTTAACCAAGGGCCGGATCAGCACGGGAACGGATCATATCGACGTCACCTTCCGGGGATCCGGCGGCCATGGCTCGTCGCCACATCACGCCACCGATCCGGTTCTCATGGCCGCAATGTCCATCCTGCAGTACCAGACGATCATTTCGCGCATGACCGATCCGACCGAAACGGCTGTGCTAACGGTTGGCAGCGTGCAGGCCGGTATCGACAACAACGTCATCCCGACAGAGGCCGAGTTGAAGCTCAAGCTGCATTACTCGACACCAGAGCTGCGCGAGGTTATGGTGTCCGGCATCGAGCGGATCGCCAACAACAACGCCCGGACCTACGGCATCACGGACGAGAACATGATGCCGACCATTGTGGAAAAGGGATATGCACCGATCATCGTCAATGACGGGGAGTGGATGGATCGCATCGGGGAGGTCCTGTCCGAAGCCAAGGCCGTGGACGCGATGATCAGCGACCAGCCGGTCATTGAGGGAAATGCAGTTGCTGGCGTTCAGGTTCCGGGGTCGGACGATGCGTTTCTTCTGATCGATGGTATCGAGGGTGCAAGCGGCGCTTACATCTTTGTCGGCACGGCCAATCCGGAGGTCTACGCCAGGGCGCGTGCCGAGGGCCTGGAGTTCCCGTTTGCCCCCCACGAGCCGAACTACGTGGTCGACCTAGACGCGATCCCGTGGGGTGTGAGGCTGGCGTCGGTGTTGGCGCTGGACGTGCTGGGAAACTAAGGGCCATTGGAGAAACCTCGAGCGATGAAGTCTCCTCCGCGCTGATCGTCGACCGACGCTGGAGGCCACTCCCCTCTCGACTGGTACGATGACCTCACTCGAGCCGAAAGGAACGACCATGCTGTCAAGACGAGACCTTCTCAGGTCGGCAAGCGCAAGCCTCGTTTGCGCGACCGCCGGCAAGCGGGCCGCAGCGCAGGTTTCAGACATCCGGCAACTCCTCTTGACCACGGACGGACTCGGTCTCGCCTCCCTCGTCAAATCAAGAGAAGTGGAGCCTTCGGAGCTTTGCGAAGCCGCTGTCGATGCCGCCCTCGCGCTCGATGGGCGTCTCAACGCGATCACGACCCCGATGTACGAAGCAGCACGAAACAAGGCTGCAGACATGCGCCCCCAGGGCCCGTTCGCCGGGGTTCCGTTTGTGGTGAAGGACAACCTCGATATTGCAGGGCAATACACGACAAACGGCTCGCGCGTGTATCGCGACAATTATCAGCAAAGGTCTGCGCCGCTGGCGCTGGCCCAGGAGGCCACCGGGCTGAACCTGATCGGCAAGAGCAATATGCCAGAAGTCGGAGCACTTCCCGTCACGAACGGTCAACTGCTCGGACCGTGCCGCAACCCGTGGAACCTCGACCATTCCTCCGGAGGCTCCAGCGGAGGGTCCGCGGCTGCGGTCGCGGCAGGTATCGTGCCGCTTGCGCATGCCAGCGACGGCGGCGGGTCCATCCGGATCCCTGCATCCTGTTGCGGTGTCTTCGGATTGAAGCCGAGCCGTCGCCGCATGCTGTGGGGATCGAGTGATCAGACCACCTATGCCGCGGACAATTGCGTTAGCCGCTCCGTGCGAGACAGCGCGATGCTGTTCGCCTTGGGGCAGGACCGGTCACCGACCGCGCCGCACAGGCCGATCCCGTTCGTCTCGGGCCCGTCCACCGAGCGGCTGAGGATCGGGTTTGACCTGCGCAATTATTACGGCGACCTGCCAGATCCGGAGGTGCAGCGCGTCATCGAAGAAATGGCGCAACTCTGCGAAGACCTTGGCCATAGCGTGATTGAAACGCAAAGCCCCGTGGACGACGAGTTCGAATTACGTTTCAACCAGATCTTCGGGTTCCGCATGGTGGGCCTCGCCGACGCTGCGACGGCAAAGGCGGGCCGACCTCCGGAAGAAACCGGACTGCTCGACGCGTTTGTTCGCGACTGGGCCGCGTTCGCGCGCAACTTCACTCCGGAAGACCAGGAAGCTGCAAACGCGTACATGCTGAATCTGGGCGTCAGACATGACGCATGGTTGTCCGAGTTCGATGTGTTTCTGTCACCGGTTACCCCAAGCACAGCACCCGCAATTGGCACGCTTTTCGATGAGAGCGTCCCATTCGAGGAGATGTTCGCGCGCGTTGCGAGGTTCACGTCCTACACCCCGATTCAGAACGCGCTTGGATTGCCAGGGATGTCCGTGCCCGCAGGGCTGACCCGCGAAGGCCTGCCCGTTGGCAGCCATTTCGTTGCACCAGCCGGTCGAGAGGACACGCTTTTCGCCCTGGCCTATGAAATCGAACAGGCGAAGCCATGGTGGGAACCCTGGGCGCCGGTGTCTGCGGCCAAGCTCTAGCGCAGCTTCGGATTGCCGATCACTAAGGGGGCGGAAGTGAGCAATAGCGCGTCCGCCCGGGCTTTGCCCGGCTTTGACCGCGCGCAATACGAATGGCCGCTGTCGGAGAACGGGCCTGACTTTGCAAAGGTAGCTGCCTGCGCGTTGCTGTCATTGGGCCACCACGCAGCATCGGTCAAAGTGGGCTCAGAGCCGCCGTTCGCCGTTAATTGCCTCAACGTCCGCTTTGCCGACATCAGCCGTGCCGTGGGGGGTAAATGTTCAGCTAGGACCCCAGTTTTGAATTCTGGCGTTGTAGCAATGCGAACCAACGATTTGCTCTAGCTGGGCAAGGAGTGCCGCTCTGCTCGCGATTTTTTTGTCTCTCGTCATTTTTGCTTAACCCTCACTCTAAAATTCGATCTTGGCTATGACAGGCCGCCAGACAAGGCTTTTTGCAGTAGCGATTGGCGGAGGTCATCGAGGTCTTGGGGCGTGTAGTACTTGCCCCCATTGCGCTCCGTGTTACCCATCTGGCGGATGCGGGTCTCGTAGAGCTGTGACAATTCGTGCTTGTCGGCCTGGGTTGAAGTGAAGCCCGCCGATGATCTCAAGCATGTCGCGCAAGATGTAGCCTGCCTTCCTTGGCACGGAGAGATCGTTCGATGTAGTTAAAGGCGTTCTCGTACATCTGCTCTGACCCGTTGTTTTTTACTTCTCTCAGAGCAGCCAGCGGGAAGCAAGCGGCAAAGAGTTGAAACCTCAGCTTGGCGCACGGGTCCAGCCCATTGGCTGGAAATGCCTCACATCAATCATGAATGGTTTCTGTGCCATGGTCGGTATTATCCTTTGTTTACTGGGCTTTAGGCAAGGGTTTGTTGAATGTCAGTGATTGTCAACTCGCGGGCGCGGTATAAAAAGATCGATATACTCTTTTTTAAAATATTAGCCCGCACAGGCGAGGTGACAATCGTTGACAATCGGCCCTCATTTGTCGTTCGTCCTTTATTTTATGGCCTTTTGACGCCCTGTTTTGGGTCGTTTGTCAGTGATTGTCGTTGCGCCCCCCATTGACAATCATTGACAATATCCTTTCGACCACCCGAGGTGCCATGCCTTACGCAGTTCTTTCACCTCCGCCCTTCGCCTCGATCAAGGCCTGCCGCCCTGCCTCCTGCGCCAGCTGTTTCAGTTCCTCCATCATTTTCCCCTCCTCATCTTATCCTTCACCATGCGCTCCAGCTCGACGGCCTTGGTGAGGTGGTCGCGGTACTTATCTGCGAGGCCGTGGGTGATTGCCCACTTGGCTGCGGGCTGTCGCCCCGGCTTCTTCTCCAGAACGATGGGGGTCAGCCAGCCTGCGCCGACGAGTGGAGAGACTGCGGTTTCGATCTCGTGCACTGGCATCTTTGCCAATTGGTGCACGCTTCTTGCGAAGTCTCGTGTGGAGATTTCCTTTTGCCCTTTGTCGCTGTGTCGGAGGACGCTTTCCGCCAGTCTCTGGATCAGTGAGTTCTGCCCGCTGCTCATCAGTTCGAAGGCGATTTCGGCTGAGGGCATTGCGAATTCCTCTAGGAATTTGGCTGCGAGTTTTGCCGTTTGTTCGCCGACGGTTTTGCCCCGTGGGTTTTCGATGATGTGGAAGATCAGGGCGATTTTTGCCCAGTGTGTTTCGATCTTTCCGTACCAGCTGGCGATTGCCTCGGATCGCTCCTGCATTGGGTGGTATTTCCTGCGCAGGTCATTCAGCACCCTGAGGGCTGGCTTTCCGAGGACGTAGCTCGCCCGTTCGTTGATCATGCCCTTGAACCTGTCACGCATTCTTCTTCGGTTTGCGAATGGCGTGTGGTTTTCGAGGTCGATTTCCCTGAATGCTGGCCGCGTCAGCTGCGCGAAGAGGAAGCGCTCCATAAACCCGTCGTCCACCTCCTTGGCGTAGAGCCGGGACAATTTCTCCTGCTGGATGCCGCCAAGTACAGAGGTCGCGGTGCATGCGATGTAGTGGCTGCTGCCCTTTGAGACCCGGTCCTTGTAGTCATCGCCGCCCGTGTGCGCGGTGAGATAAAACTGCCGGTCGCCGCCCTTGCCCCCTCGGTACTGATCCATTGACTGGAGCCAGCCTGCGAGTTCGTCTTTGACGATACCGATCCCGCCGTTGTCATTCTCCGGTGCGGCCAGCATTTCCGCGAGCTTTTCCCCTGTCACATCCCCGGTGTAGAGCCTGCGCATTGGCGGGTGATCTCGGACGATTTGCTCTGCCTCATCAGGCTCCATTCCGCGTGTCAGCTGCTCGATCTCGAGGCCCCTGATCCTGCGGATTTCCTCCTGCATTTTGCGCAGTGGATCGAGGGCCTGATCCATGGTCGGGCTTTTCCCGGTGGCTGGCTTGCCGATGATCATTGCCCAGATGTTTGGCCTGACCTTGAACCCCGGCTTGATTTCGAGCGTGCACCCTGCGTGGATTGCGATGGATGCCGATGCGAGGAAGCACGTCGCGAGAGCGCCGCGATCAAATCCCGTGTCGTCATGCGCCTCCTGAACCCACGTCTCAATCGGCTGAGGCAGGCAGCCCTCGGGCAGGTGCACGCCCGCTGGCTCGCTGAGGATATCGATGGTGTCGTGCGCCGTCTGCACCTTGCCCTGCGCCATCTGGTTCATGACGCGATCTGTCTGCGTCTTATTGAAGTCTCCGACCTCGCCCTTCCTGAAGTTGTAGACCTCCGCCGTTTCGCCATTGATCACGGTGATGAGTGGGGGCTTTTTCTCGACGCGATACTCAGCCCCGATCTCTTGACCGAGGACGAATTTCACTGCGACATGGCGCAATTCTCCCGCGTCTTCGATTTCGTCGAATGCGGTCTTGGATTTCGTGGTCACTTCAGTCTCTCCATCCAAGTGATTGCATCTTCGAGCAGGTCGTCGGGCAGCCTCCGCGCTGCAATCATGAAGCTTTTCATGACGTGGTCGCGCGTCACCTCCCTCGCCTTCTCCGCTGCCCTGTTCTGTGCGAACTGCCGCTCATTCTCCTCCACCCGGCGCATGTCCTCTGACCCATCGATCATGCTTGTCGCCCACTCCATATGCTTCATTGACATTGCGGCCTGCAGCGGTATCCGCTGTGTCGCAGGGTTCATTTGATTGCGGAGGTTTTCGTACCTCTCGACGTGCTGAGGGTTGGCCTTCATTCCCTCTGCGATCAGTGCTCGAAGCAGTTCCTCGCAGAAGTGTTCGCTGGCGTTGAACTCAAACATCAGGTTGCGGAGGAGTTCCGTCGCGGCTGGAGTGATGCTTGCACCCGTGAGCAGGTCAACTGCGCACTGCGCCGCCTTGCCTGCGCTTCGTGTCTCAAACACTCCGACGTCGGCGCTACCGCCACCGACAGTGAACCTTTTGACCTCGATGCCGACGCGATTGCACGCCGCCTCGTAGCCTGCCTTAGCATCCTCGAAGGACAAGATCGGGAATTCCGTGATGGGTATTTCCCATGGCTGGTCGCCCTCGAACTTGATGTACTTGCCGGATGGGTGGCGACCGTGAACCATGGCCTGCTGACCGTTGGCATTTGCATCCAGTTCGATTGCCCCGTCGGGGCCGCCATTACTTGCGACGATCTTGGGCATGTCTGGCTCGCAGCGATAGAACAACATCACGCGCCCGCTGCCCTCCCTGTACCTGACGAATGCTGGCTCCATCCCTGCAGCCTGCTCGAATGCGACGCGCGCTGACCGCACGAGCCCTGGATCGTCAAGGTCGAAATCGACAGCGAAAATACCAGTGGTTTTGACCCCCGTCGCGAAGTGCGGAGCCTTGGTCGGATCGCCTTGGTTGTTTTTAGTGCGCGGCACCATGGGTTCGGGATCGTCAGGATCGTACTGATAGTTCGGCCAGTCAGCGAAGACGGGTTTCTTGCCGCTCTCATCGAGGGGCACGACGTCGAGGCCGCAGGCGTGCAGCCCAGCGCGAATGCCCCTGACGATTTCTTCCTCTCTGCTGCTGACCTTCCAGCGCTGTCTGGTCATTTCATCTCCCGTATGACCCCTAGATATTGGGGCAAACTTGTACGGGTCATCGAGCTGTGGTATTGTTTACTCGACAACCACCGTATTGCATTCTTCTTCCCAATACTGGTTACACTGCGGCCTGCCTCGTCATCCCGAGGCGGGCCGCATTTTGTTTCAGTCGAGACCGATTTCCGGCGCGCGTTCGATGTTGCGTTCGTCACGCATCTCATTCGGCCATTCCGTTACAGTTGTCCTCAGATCGGGCATGTCGATCTTTACCAACTGCCAGCTGATATCGGCTGCGATGGCGCGAACATGTTCACAGCGCCAGAAGTGCTGCCGACCGATCTTGGTTGGCTCGGGTGCATCGCCGCTATCAACCATCCGCAGCCACGTGCTGGGCGATCCGGGGAACATGCCCAACTGACCGCTGTGGGTGGATAGCTGTTTCAGTGTCACCAGACCTGTCTTCGGGAAGCTGTCGGGTGAGATGGGCATACGGGCGACACTCATGCGGACACCTCAGCCTGAGGCTCATCGCCGTTGGCTTTTTCTATTGCAGCCCGTGACCGCTGGAAAAACCCTTTCTCCATCATTTCCCGGCCCAGCTTCTCAGCCTTCTTGGCGTCTAGGGCATCGTAACTGCGGATGATGTCGCGGGGATCGTGATCGCCACCGGCTTCGATCCAAGCAGTAATATCGCTGCCGAGGTACCGGATTTGCCCGGTTGGAAGGTTCATGAACTTTGGGCCGAGATTGAACTCGCGCCAGTGATCCAGCAGATAGAACTCGTCATCGCTGAGACCGAGCAGCGCAGCCACGTACCGCTCATCATAGAGACGGTGTGGAACGAGCGCTTCGATGTGATCTGACATTGCCAGCCTCCTAAAAAAGATACTGGCAACTCAGGTAAAGTAGGCAGGGGGGTAAAAACAAACGGTCTAATTTACCCCCCCTTTGATCAGGTGGGTGAGAACACCTCCAGAATGACCTCTTCAACTGTCATCTGGTTGTGTTTTTGGCGCGCAAGTTCAGCGAGGTTCCTGATCATTTCTTGCGCGGCAAAGTTCAGGTTTAGCCTGTAATTCTGATCGCTAATATCCGGGGATTTCAAGGTTGCTTTGTGCCACGTGACCACATCTTCACGATCAATCTGCATTGCTTCTGCTATCAGAGTGCGCGCATCTTCTTTGCTGTAGCCCTGATCGATCAAATACATGACGCCGCCCGCAACGCCGCCGTGAAGACCGATTTCCCTCGGGTCTTTTGCGGCATTACCAGCATTTGCCTTGTGCATTGCGGTCTCGCGGTCTGTTAGGTGTTTGTTCAGCGCTGGTGACACGATGCCTTCCTGTTCGCGCAGAACATCCAGAATGTCGTGCAGGTCGAGAACGTAGGACCATTCACCAGATTTCGTGCGCTCGTTCAAACGACCACGCAACCAGTCAAAATCTTTGATAACCGTGTCTCTCATACCTTGGTCCCCGCAATCATCGGCACCACGTTAGCACGGCCCTCCTGAAGCTTAACCAGAAACTGCGAATAGGCCTCCATCATCGCGCGGCGCTGGGCGAGGAAGTTGGTGCGGTCATATGCGCGGCCATGCTGTTCCTTCGACGCGTGGCTCAACTGTGCCTCTGCCAGCTTTTCCTCGAACCCGAGATGCTCGGTCACCAGCGTGCGCAGCGTTGCCCGCAGGCCGTGGGCGTCAGTCTCACCGGCAAATCCGATCCTGCGGATCATGTTCATTGTGGCGGGTTCAGACACTGGTCCGTTCTCCGATGCAAAAACGAACTCGCGGTGGCCGTTCAACTTGTACATCGCATTCAGGATATCGATCACTGGGTCCGTAAGGGGTATGGCAATTGTGATACCTGTCTTGGTCACCACGTTGTTCCAGACCCGCTCGCCCATTTTGATGTCGCTCCACTTCATTCGGCGCACTTCACCAGCACGCTGGCCCGTATGCGCAATGATCTGCACCAGAGGCTTACCCAGCGTCTGATGCGGCCACGCATCCAGCGCCTGCAGGAACAGCGCTAACCGCTCCGGCTCAACGATTGCAGGGTGGTGCTTCTTGGGCTGGGGCTTGAAGCGGTCGATCACGTTCGCACCCGGCACGACAGAGATCAGGCCCTCGGCTTCCGCGAAACCCAGAACCTGCCGCAGGATGCGAATGACGCGGCGCGCAGTCTCATGGCTCCCACGATCCGCGATCTTGAGCGCAACGGCCTTGATATCGACTGCGGTTATGTCCGCGACCTCCACGGTTCCCAGGAGAGGGATGGCATCCTTTTCGATCCGGTTACGGGCGCGGACATAAGTCTTCTCTGCCCAGTGCGGACGCTCCTCTGCCAGCCATGCACGCGCAACCCCGCTGAAGGTGGTGTCCGTCAGACCTGACCGAGCCTGTACCTCTGCGCGCATCTCTGCCACGTCAGGGGTAATGTTGTCTTCAAGCAGGTTTCTCTGCGCCTCGACGCGCTGGCGCGCGGCTTTTAGTCCGGTAGCGGGATATTTGCCCAAAGTCATCTCACGCTGCTTGCCGTCGGCCCTGTAGCGCCAGACCCATGTCTTGCTGCCCTTTGGGTGAACGATCAGCGTCAGGCCACCGCCATCTGCCAGCTTGATCTTCTTGTCGCCGGGCTTCGCAGCCTTGATCTGTTTGTCTGTCAGTTTGGTCATCTTGCATACTTTCTCATTGGAGAACCCCACACAGACCCCCACAATGGGAATTCAGGCGAAGCCCAAGTTTCCTTGGGGTTGAGAAAGACTGGCACGTCAAAGGCCTTATTTACAAAGCCCTGTGACAGCGAGTGAATTCGAACTGAGGAAAAAAATGGTGGAGCCTAGGGGAGTCGAACCCCTGACCTCTTGCATGCCATGCAAGCGCTCTCCCAACTGAGCTAAGGCCCCATTCCGGTACCGCCGTGGCGGTGGACGGACGTTTATGAAACGGCGTCGGTGAGTGCAAGAGCAAAAATCGAAAATCTGTCAAAAAAGTCGATGTTCGATCCGATGCGCCGATCCGGGCGGGGCGGCACCGGGTGCCGCCCACGCCAATTCAGGAATCTTCATCTTCCGACGCGACGTCGGTGATGTCGTCCAACGAGACGTTGTCATCGTCATCGTCTTCCAGGATGTCGTCATCCAGATCGACATCGACGGCGTCGTCATCGTCCAGTACCAGGTCGTCATCCGACGCGGCCTCGCGGGCCTTGACGGATGCGGCATCTTCGGCATCCGCCGCGATCATCCGGCTCTTGCCGGTTTCCAATTCAACGATCTCGCCGGTGTAGGGGCTGATGATCGGGTCCTTGTTCAGGTCGTAAAACCGCTTTCCGGTGGTCGGGCAAACGCGCTTTACGCCCCATTCTTCCTTGGGCATGTCAATTCCCCTTGATATCAGGTGAGTCGTATCAACGATTCAGGTCACCTGCCACATGCGGCGGGCACTGTCAAAGCCTTTGCGCCAAGGAGAATGCACCATGGGGCGACATTCACTGCCCGGCCACCCGCCTGTCGCCCTGACGCTTCGGAAATCGGCGCGCGCGCGCCGCATCAGCCTGCGAATCTCGCAATTGGATGGCCGGGTTACGCTGACCTACCCGCAGAGCGTTCCCGAATCCGAGGCGATCGGCTTTGCTCGCACGAAAGAAGACTGGATCCGCCAGCATCTTCGCGCCCGTCCCGAGCCGGCGGTCATTCAATTCGGCCAGACACTGCCGGTCGAGGGGGTGCCCCGGCGAATCGTGCCTGCGGAGAGGCGGCGCGTCGTCCTGAAGGCGGACCGGATTGCCGTGCCCGAGGGGGCCGAGGCCCGGCGGCTGGCCCGGTTCCTGAAAGAGCTGGCGCGGGATCGCCTGACCGGGGCCTGCGATGACTATGCCGCGATGCTGGGCCGGGCTTATTCCAGCCTCACCCTGCGCGATACGCGGTCGCGTTGGGGGTCGTGCAGTTCGGCGGGTGGTTTGATGTTTTCCTGGCGGCTGATTCTGGCCCCGCCCGAGGTTCTGCACTATGTCGCCGCGCACGAGGTGGCCCATCTGGCCGAGATGAACCATTCGCCGGCGTTCTGGACGCAGGTCGAGCGTCTGTTCGGCCCATATCAAGCACCGCGGCGCTGGCTGCGCGACAATGGGGCCGAACTGCACCGGTACCGGTTCGAGGCAGGCTCCGGTTGACCCCGTCGGGATTTGTGATCACATGGAGCCATGCAGACCGCCCGAAACCCCGACTCGCAATCCGCCACCCATGACCAGGTCTATCGCGCCTTGCGGTCGCGCATCATGCACGGCGAAATCGCGCCGGGGCAGGCCCTGACCCTGCGCGGCATCGGCAAGGAATTCGATGTTTCGATGACCCCCGCGCGCGAGGCGGTGCGCCGGCTGGTGGCCGAGGGAGCGTTGTTTCTGTCCAGTTCGGGGCGGGTGTCGACGCCCGAGCTCAGCAACGACCGGATCGAGGAGCTGGCCGCCCTGCGGGCGCTGCTCGAGGTCGAACTGGCCAGTCGCGCCCTGCCGCGGGCCCACATGGCCCTGATCGACCGGCTGCAGAGCATCAACATGTCGGTCGCGGAAATGGTGACCAAGCGTGATGCGGTGGGCTATATCCGCGCCAATCTCGAATTCCACCGCACGCTGTACTTGCGCGCACAAGCGCCGGCGATGCTGGCCATGGCGGAAACCGTCTGGCTGCAGCTGGGGCCGACCATGCGGGCGCTTTATGGCCGCTTGCGCCGAACCGAACCGCCGCATTATCACAAGCTGATCATCGCCGCGCTCAAGGCCGGGGACGAGCCTGGCCTGCGGCTGGCGGTACGCTCGGACGTCACTCAGGGGCTGCGTCTGCTGGTCAGCTGAGCAAAGACCTGCGCAGAGGCGCAAATCTGGCTCGCCGCGTGGCGCCAAGCTGGCGTCGGAAGGGCGGTTGCGCTAGGCTGGCGGCAACAACGAACAAGAGCAGATGCCAGCCATGATCGATCGACGGATGTTTGCACTGGGGCTGGGCTTCGGCCTGCTGACGGCCTGCGCGGGCGGGACGACGCAGACCCACGCCACGGTCACGCGGATGCAGCCGGTGCCCAACGCCGGCTGGGACGCCTGGGTTGCCGGTTTCAAGGCCCGCGCGGCCGGTCAGGGGATCTCGCAGGCGACCATCGACCGGGCATTCCGAGGCGCGGGGTATCTGCCCGACGTGATCGAGCGCGACCGCAATCAGGTCGAGTTCAAGCGCTCGCTCGAGGACTATCTGGCCATCGCCGCTTCGGACGAGCGAATCAGCAAGGGCCGCCAGATGCTGCAGCGTCACAATGGGACGCTGACCCAGATCGAATCGCGCTATGGCGTGGACAAGGAAATCGTCGTGGCCATCTGGGGGCTGGAAAGCCGGTATGGCGAGCGGCGCGGTGACGTGCCGGTGGTCTCGGCCCTGTCGACGCTAGCCTATGATGGCCGGCGGGGTGCGTTCTTTGAAAAGCAGCTGATCGCGGCGCTGAAGATCCTGCAGAACGGTGACACGACGCCCGACACGATGACCGGCAGCTGGGCGGGCGCCATGGGGCATACGCAGTTCATCCCAACCTCGTACCTGGCCTATGCGGTCGATTTCACAGGTGACGGGCGGCGAGACATCTGGTCCGAGGACCCGACGGATTCGCTGGCCTCGACGGCGGCCTACCTGTCGCGCGCGGGCTGGGTGCGAGGCCAGCCTTGGGGTGGCGAGGTCGGATCACCGGCCGCCAGTTCTGGTACGCCTGTCGCTATCCTGCAGCCGCAGAAACCGGGGCCGCGCATCGCCGTGTTCCGCAATTTTCAGGTGATCAAGCGTTACAACAATTCCGACAGCTATGCGATCGGGGTGGGGCATCTGGCCGACCGGATCGCGGGCGGCCCGCCGTTCCGGGCATCGTTCGGGCCGGATCAAAATGGTCTGACGCTCGAGGACCGCAAGACGCTGCAGCGCCGTTTGACGGCCGCGGGCTATGATACGCAGGGCGCGGACGGGGTGATCGGGAACAACACCAAGGCCGCCATCAGCGCCTATCAGCGCGCCAGCGGCCTGCCGGTGACGGGTGAACCCTCGGTCAGCCTGTTGCAGTCCTTGGGCGGCTGACGGCTCAGGCTGCCAGCCCCTTGGAGCCCAGATCCAGGAATTTCTGACGCCGGTCCTTGATCAGCACGGCGGCATCCTTGCCGTCCAGCTCTTTCAGCATGTCGGCAATTGCCTTGCCCACCGCCTTGATCGTGGCCGGACGATCGCGATGTGCGCCGCCCTTGGGTTCGGGGATGATCCGGTCGCAGACGCCCAGCTTGTGCAGGTCCTGCGCGGTCAGGCGCAGCGCCTCGGCGGCTTCACGCATCTTCTCGGCGTCTTTCCACAGGATCGACGCGCAGCCCTCGGGCGAGATCACTGAATAGATCGAGTGTTCCAGCATCGCGACCCGGTTGGCCGTGGCAAAGGCCACCGCACCGCCCGAGCCCCCTTCGCCGATGATCACCGACACCAGCGGTACGCCGATCTTCAGGCACATCTCGGTTGACCGGGCAATCGCCTCGGACTGGCCGCGCTCTTCTGCGCCCTTGCCGGGATAGGCGCCGGCCGTATCCACCAGCGTGATCACCGGCAGGCCGAACCGGTTGGCCAGGTCCATCAGGCGCACCGCCTTGCGATAGCCTTCGGGGCGGGCCATGCCGAAATTGCGCTCGATCCGCGATTTGGTGTCCGAGCCCTTCTCGTGTCCGATCACCATCACCGGCCGGTCGTTGAACCGCGCCAGCCCGCCGATCACCGCCAGGTCGTCGGCAAAGTTGCGGTCGCCGGCCAAGGGCGTGAACTCGGTGAACAGGGCCTCGACATAGTCCTTGCAATGGGGGCGTTCGGGGTGACGGGCCACCTGGCATTTCCGCCAGGGGGTCAGGTCCCGGTACAGCTCGTCCAGCAGCTTGGCCGCCTTGGCGTCCAGCGCAGCGGCTTCCTCGGTCACGTCCATCTCTTCGTTGGCGCGGGCCAGGGCGCGCAGCTCTTCGGCCTTGCCTTCGATCTCGGCCAGCGGTTTTTCGAAATCCAGATACTGGGTCATGACGCCTCTCAACGCGAAAGTTCCACGCTATATGACCCGAGGTCGCCCCGGATGCAACTCGGCTTGTCCCGCGCGGGCGGCAAATTCACGCAACCATCGCCAGGTGGATGGGCGCAGCGCCTTGCAGCAAAGTCCGGCCCGCCGTAGTCTGGGCGCAACGCAGATCGCCGCAATCAAGCTGGGCCTGGTTCAAGCGGCGCAGATCAGGGAGATGACGATGAACGTTTTTTGCAAGGGGGTGGCTGCCGCGGTCGTTGCACTTGTGGCAGGCGCGTCCTACGCCGCGCCGCTGAAGCTGCAGCCCGCCAATCCGCAACCTTCGGGACTGAAGTCCGGGTTGAACGTGAAATATGCGTGGGAGGGCAATCCGCCGCGCAAGATTCAAACAGTCACCAAGGCCAAGCAGATGATGAAGAAGGCCCAGCCGGGCGCGCCGCTGCGGGGACTTGATTATCGCGATACCGAGGAGGGCGACCCGGTTCTGACCTACAATCAAGCCTACAACGTGGCGGCAGAGATCACGGGCTACATCCGCTTTGACTCGCCGGGCATCTATGAATTGGAAACCTGGTCGAATGACGGGATCGATGCCTATGTCGGCGGCCAGCAGATCGGCTACTTCAACGGGCGCCAAGGGTGCGAGGCCAACCAGCGCACCGAGGTCGAGGTACCGCGAGCCGGGTGGTATCCGCTCAAGATCAATTATTTCCAGAAATACGGGACCTCTTGCCTGATGATGAAATGGGGCAAGCAGGGCGAGCGGTTCACTTGGACGCCAAACGACGTTTTTGGCCGCTGAGGGTCTTTGAACTTTGCAAAAAAGGCACCCGATCGGGTGCCTTTTTTCGTTTGGGCGCGATGGGTCGGTCAACCGTTCGCGGCGATCAGCTCGGCCTGCGCCACGATCACCTCGGCCTGCTTGATCGAGGCGATATCGACCAACCGCCCCTTGTAGACGGTGGCGCCTTCGCCATTGGCCTTGGCTTGCTCCATCGCGGCCAGGATTTCGCGCGCTTCGGCCACCGCCTCGTCCGACGGGGTGAAGACCTGATTGGCCAGCGCGATCTGCTTGGGGTGGATCGCCCATTTGCCGACCATGCCCAGCGTCGCCGAACGGCGCGCCTGCGCGATATAGCCTTCGTCGTCCGAGAAGTCGCCGAACGGCCCGTCGACCGGCAGCACCCCATGGGTGCGGCAGGCGGCCACAATGGAAGCCTGTGCCCAATGCCACGGGTCCGACCAGTATTTCTGGCCCTCGCGCAGCATGTAGTAGTTTTCCTGCGTGCCGCCGATTCCCGTGGTCTGCATCCCCATCGAGGCAGCGAAATCGGCCGCGCCCAGGCTCATCGCCTGAAGGCGCGGGGAGGAGGCCGCGATTTCCTCGACATGGGCGATACCGGCGGCGGATTCGATGATGACTTCAAAGCTGATCGGCTTGGTGCGGCCCTTTGCGCGTTCAATCGCAGTGACCAAGGCGTCAACCGCATAGACATCCTCGGCGCAGCCGACTTTGGGGATCATGATCTGATCCAGCCGGTCGCTGGCCTGTTCCAGCAGGTCCACCACGTCGCGGTACCAATAGGGCGTGTCCAGCCCGTTGATGCGCACCGACATGTACTTGTTGCCCCAATCCACGGTGTTCAGCGCCTCGATCACGTTGGCGCGGGCGGTGTCCTTGTCGGACGGGGCCACCGAATCTTCTAGGTCGAGGTTGATCACGTCCGCAGCCGAGGCGGCCATCTTGGGGAACAGCTTGGTGTTGGATCCGGGGCCGAACAGCTGACAGCGGTTTGGTCGCGCCGGGGCGGCGGGTTGGATACGAAAGCTCATCGGCACCTCGCTGGGTAATGAAATTACGATTTCAGTTGGCAATTGGGTATTAAATTGCGCGACCCTGCGCAAGCCTGATTGTGCAGTTGCGGCAATGCTGTTGCAGAAAGCGGTGCGCAACCACCGGAACGCGGCGGTCAAAGTTTCATCATTTCGAAAATTTCGAAGCTTTTTGCGCTGTTTGGGGGAATCTTGCAAAATTCTCCGTTCGATGTGCGGCAGGTCGGAGGAAAATGAGAAACGCTCGTTGACGGCCTTCAATAGGTTGGGGCGGAAGAAAAGGAGAGCGCGCGATGATCGAGACACCGTACCTGCTGTTTTTGGGCGATGCCCCCGACCAATTGGCCGCCAAGGTCGCGATCGGCATTCGGGACTGGCGCCCGGAAAACGCCGTGGGTCAGCTGCGGATGGAGGGCTGCAAGGCCGATCTGGGCCTGACCGACATGACCCTGGCCGAAGGTAAGGCCGCCGGCGCCAAGACGTTGGTGATCGGTGTCGCGAACCGCGGTGGCGTCATCAGTCAGGCCTGGAAAGAGGTCCTGATCGCCGCGCTGGAAATGGGCTATGATCTGGCATCGGGCCTGCACAACCTGCTGCGCGACGAAGGCGATCTGGTGGCCGCGGCCCAGACTCATGGCTGCACGCTGCATGACGTTCGCGTCCCTACCGTGGGCTATCCGATTGCCAACGGGCGCAAACGCAACGGCAAGCGCTGTCTGGCGGTGGGCACTGATTGTTCGGTGGGCAAGATGTACACGGCCATGTCGATGGATGCCGAGATGCGCAAGCGCGGCATGAAATCGACCTTCCGCGCCACCGGTCAGACCGGTATTCTGATCACCGGCCAGGGCGTTCCGCTTGACGCCGTGGTGGCCGATTTCATGGCCGGTTCCGTCGAATACCTGACACCCGAGAACGATCCCGATCACTGGGATCACATCGAGGGGCAGGGGTCGCTGTTCCATGTCTCGTATTCCGGCGTGACCATGGCGCTGATCCATGGCGGTCAGCCGGATGCTCTGGTCCTGTGCCACGAGCCGACCCGCACCCACATGCGCGGTCTGCCGGAATATTCCCTGCCGACGCTGGAACAGCTGCGCGACACGGCCCTGCCTTTGGCGCGCGTCGCCAACCCTGCCTGCCAGGTCGCGGGTGTGTCGATCAACACACAGCACCTAAGCGAGGAGGACGCGAAAGCCTACATCGCCAAGGTCGAGGCCGAGATGGGCCTGCCGGCTACGGATCCGTACCGGTTCGGCGCGGGCAAGCTGGTGGACGCGCTGGCCGCGATGTGATCCAACCGGGGCACCGATGGCAGGGATACCTGCCTCCGGCGCTGGAAACTGCAAAGACAAGGGAGTGGGCGCGTGCAGATCGACGTCTCTCGTGATGTGTTCCGGCTGGCGCAGGTGTTCACCATCTCGCGCGGGTCGCGGACCGAGGCAAAGGTATTGACGGTGCGCCTGACGGATGGGGCGCATCAAGGCTGGGGCGAATGTGTGCCTTATGCCCGGTATGACGAAACGCTGGAGTCGGTCCAGGCCGAGATCCGCGGTTTGCCCGACACGTTCACGCGCCAGTCGCTGATGGACCTGCTGCCCGCCGGTGCCGCGCGCAATGCGGTCGATTGCGCTCTGTGGGACCTTGATGCCAAGCGGGCGGGCAAGCGCGCTTGGGAACTGGCCGGCCTGCCCGCGCCCAAGCCCGAGATCACCGCCTATACTCTTTCGCTGGACACGCCCGACGCGATGCGGGCGCAGGCGGCGAAGAATGCGCATCGTCCGCTGTTGAAGATCAAGCTGGGCACGCCCGACGACATGCCGCGGCTCGAGGCCGTGCGAGCCGGGACGCCTGATGCCCGGATCATCGTGGATGCCAACGAGGGCTGGTCGGCCGAGGTCTATGCCGATCTGGCGCCGCATCTGGTGCGTTTGGGCGTCGCGCTGGTCGAACAGCCGCTGCCCGCCGGAGATGACGAGGCGCTGATCGGGCTAGAGCGCCCGGTTCCGGTCTGCGCCGACGAGAGCTGCCACGATCGCGCCAGCCTGCCCGGCTTGAAGGGCAAATATGACGTGATCAACATCAAGCTGGACAAGACCGGCGGTCTGACCGAGGCGCTGGAACTGCGCCGCGCGGCGCAGGCCGAGGGTTATGGCATCATGGTGGGCTGCATGGTCGGCAGCTCTCTGGCGATGGCGCCTGCGACACTGGTGGCGCAGGGGGCGCTGGTGACGGACCTTGACGGCCCGCTTCTGTTGGCCGAAGACCGCGATACACCGCTGGTTTTCGACGAGGCCGGCGTACACCCGCCGCAGGCGGCGCTCTGGGGGTGACGCGCTGTGGCGAGGAATGGGCGCAGCCCAAGGACGAGAAGGATATGACATGACCCGCACCGTTTACGTGAACGGCGAATACCTGCCCGAGACCGAAGCCAAGGTCTCGATTTTCGACCGAGGCTTTCTGATGGCGGATGCCGTCTATGAGGTGACCAGCGTGCTGGATGGCAAGCTGATCGATTTCGAGGGTCACGCGGTGCGCCTGAAGCGGTCGCTGGACGAATTGCAGATGGCCGAACCCTGCAGCAAGGACGAACTGCTCGAAATCCATCGCAAGCTGGTCGAGCTGAACGGCATCAACGAGGGGCTGGTCTATCTGCAGGTCACCCGCGGCAGCGACGGCGACCGCGATTTCGTCTTTCCCTCGGCCGACACCAAGCCGACGCTGGTGCTGTTCACTCAGAACAAGCCCGGTCTGGCTGACAACCCCGCGGCCAGGAAAGGGGCTAAGATCATCTCGATCGAGGATATCCGCTGGGGCCGCCGCGACATTAAAACGGTGCAACTGTTGTACCCGTCTATGGGCAAGATGATGGCCAAGGCCGCTGGGTGTGACGATGCCTGGATGATCGAAGACGGGTATGTCACCGAAGGCACCAGCAACAACGCCTATATCGTCAAGAACGGCAAGATCGTCACCCGCCCGCTGTCGAACGACATCCTGCACGGGATCACCCGCAAGGCCGTACTGCGCATGGCGGCCGAGGCGCAGATGGAAGTCGAGGAGCGCCTGTTCACCATCGACGAAGCAAAAGAGGCCGACGAGGCTTTTACCACTTCGGCCAGCGCTTTCGTAATGCCTGTGGTCGAGATCGACGGCGTTGCGCTGGGCGACGGTACACCCGGCCCGATCGCCACGCGGCTGCGCGAGATTTATCTGGACGAAAGCCGCAAAGCAGCGATCTGAACACCAAGGCCCGCCGATCTGGCGGGCCTTTTTTGTTTTGGCGTCAGTCTTTTTTGCCGACGTTTTCCTCGAACGCGACCTTGAAGGCGGCCTGTTTTTCGGGGCTGGCCTCGGTCTGGTATTTGGATTTCCACTCATCCATGGTCATGCCATAGAAAATCTTGCGGGCTTCGTCCTTGCCCATTTCGATGCCTTTTTCATTGGCGGCCTCCTGATACCACCGCGCCAGGCAGTTTCGGCAAAACCCGGCCAGGTTCATCATGTCGATGTTCTGAACGTCGGTGCGGTCCTGCATCAGGTGTTTTTGCAGGCGGCGGAAAGCGGCGGCCTGCAGTTCGATCTCGGTCTTGGGGTCCATGGTCGGGCTCCGGTTTGAGGGATTTGATCCAGACCTAGCAAGCCCGTGACCATTGCACAACGCGCGCCGGTTCAGACCAGCTTGAGGGCAATCCAGGGCATCAGGCAGAAGATCAGGGTCAGGATCTTGTAGTTCGCAAGATACTTGAAATAGGCCTTTCTGACCTCGGCCTTGTCCATCTGGAACATGCGGCTGTGAATGGCGGCAATGCGGTCCTGTAGGGCCACCACCATCAGGGTCGACAGCAGCAGGACCGCAAAGTTCAGAACGGTCATCCAGCCGAAAAAGGCTGTCAGGGTTTCAGGTGTCATGACGGCCTCCTTTCACCCCAAAAAATGGGGATTGCCCGCGCGCCGCGCAAGAGAGCGGGCGTCGTTTGGTCGCGGATTTTTCCAGCGTTAAAGCCCGCTTGCGGCCAGCGCGTCCTGCAGGATCGGGGCCAGCCGCTCGGCCCAGGCGCGTTGCCCGGCATGATCGGCGATCAGGTCGTTGCGCAGCTCGATCAGTGCGTTGGGGCGGCCAAAGGCGGTGGCGTGCCGGTCGATCGCATCCCCCGGCAGCACGCCGCTATAGGGTTCGTTGACGCCGACGCACAGATCCCCCTCGGCCCGCAGCCGGTCGATCAGCGGGGCCGAGAACCGCTCGTCCGCGGTGTGCAGGATGCCGACATGCCACGGGCGCGGCGGGCGGCCCCGCAACTGGCGCGTAAAGGAATGCATCGAGACGATCACGGCGTGGGGCAGGGCGGCCATCTTGGCCAGCGCCTCGTGATAAGGACGATAGCACAGGTTCAGGCGCCGTTCGCGCTCGGCGGCGTCGGCATGACGGTTGGCCGGAATGATCGACCCGTCATACAGCTTCATCAACAGGGTCGGGTCGTCCTCGCCCCGGTTCGGGTCGATCACCAGCCGCGAGAAATTGGCCGCGATCACCGGCGCGTTCAGGATTTCGCCCAGATGTTTCGACACCTCGTAGGCGCCCACGTCATAGGCGATGTGGCGCTCCATGTCCTCACGCGGAAGGCCGAGGTCGCCGCCGTTGATCTGCGGTGGTACGGTGTTGGTGGCGTGGTCGCACGTGATCAGCCAGCGGGACGGGCGATCCGCCCCGTGCACGTAAAACGGAGTGTATGTCATGAGCCTGTCATCTTGTTTGTCGCAGGTGTAGGGCAGTTGCCTCGGAAAGGGAATTGCGCAATAAGCGACCCGAACACTGTTTGCGGTAACATTTGGCCATCAAGGAGAGCAAGCGCGATGCGACGCCTGAGAAATGTGAAAATCGTGGCGACGCTGGGCCCGGCGTCCAACGACTATGATACGATCCGCGCGCTGCACGAGGCCGGCGCCGACGTGTTCCGCCTGAACATGAGCCATGGCAGCCATGACGAGATTCGCGAACGCCACCGGATCATCCGGCAGGTGGAAAAGGACGTGGACCGCCCGATCGCCATTCTGGCCGACCTGCAGGGACCCAAGCTTCGCGTGGGCGTCTTTGCCAATGGCGCCGAGGAATTGGTCGAAGGTGCGCCGTTCCGCCTTGATCTGGATGATGCGCCAGGGGACGCCACCCGCGTCTGCCTACCGCATCCCGAGATCTTCCAGGCGCTCGAGCCCGGCGCGCATCTGCTGGTCAATGACGGCAAGATCCGCCTGATCGTCGAGAAGTGCGGCGCCGATTTTGCCGACTGCAAGGTCGAGATCGGCGGCACGATCTCGAACCGCAAAGGCGTGAACGTGCCCGACGTGGTGCTGCCGCTGGCGGCCCTGTCGGAAAAGGACCGGGATGATCTGGAATTCGTCTGCCAACTTGGCGTCGACTGGCTGGCGCTCAGCTTCGTGCAGCGTGCCAAGGACGTGTTCGAGGCTCGCACCCTTGCCGATGGACGCGCCGCCATCCTGTCCAAGATCGAAAAGCCCGCCGCGGTCGAGGCCTTTGAGGAAATCCTGGATGCCTCGGACGGGATTATGGTGGCGCGCGGCGATCTGGGGGTCGAACTGCCGGTCTCGGCCGTGCCGCCGATCCAGAAGCGCCTAGTGCGCCGCTGCCGTGCGGCGGCCAAGCCGGTGATCGTGGCGACGCAGATGCTGGAGAGCATGATCGAAAGCCCGATGCCCACGCGCGCCGAAGTCTCCGACGTGGCGACCGCGATCTATGAAGGCGCCGACGCCATCATGCTCAGCGCCGAATCCGCCGCGGGCGCCTATCCGATCGAGGCGGTCAAGACCATGAACCAAGTCGCCATCGAGGTCGAAGCCGACCCGACCTATGCCGAGATCATCGCCGCCTCGCGCGCCACCAAGGGCACGACCGTGGCCGATGGCATCGTCGCCGCAGCGCGTGAGATCGCCGAGAAGACCGACATCAAGGCGATCTGCTGCTTTACCCAAAGCGGCACCACCGCCCTGCTGACCGCCCGCGAACGACCGCATGTGCCGATCATCGCCATGACCTCGCTGCGGGGCACGGCGCGGCGGCTGTGCCTGTCCTGGGGGTGTCACTGCGTGATGACGCCGGAACTGGAACGCTTCAAGGGGGCGGTGGTCAATGCCGCCCGCGCGGCGCGCGCCAGCGGTTTTGCCAGCCAGTCCGACCAGATCGTCGTGACCGCCGGCGTGCCGTTCAACGTACCCGGCTCGACCAACATCCTGCGCGTCGCGCCCTGTGACGAACGCCTGATCTACGCCACCGACCCGGAATGATGCGCCTTTAGGCGGTACGTGTCTTTGACCCGACGGGTTCCTTCACGGTCTCCATGACCGTGAAGGAACTTGTCTGGTGAATTCCCGGCAACTTGTTGATCTTGTCGCCCAGCACCATGCGGAAATGGGCGATGTCGCGTGTACGCACCGTCAGAAGATAGTCGAATGAGCCCGCCACCATCAGGCAGGTCTCGATCTCGGGAACCCGGCGTACCGCGTCGTTGAACCGGTCCAGAGAGTGATCGGCCGTGGCGGCCAGTGACACCTGAACCACAGTCAGGTGCGCCAGCCCCAGCCTTTCTTTGTCGATCACCGCGCTGTAGCCAGTGATATAGCCGTTTTTCTCGAGCCGTTTCACCCGTTCAGAACAGGGCGTGTTGGTCAGGTTTACACGCGCTGCCAGTTCGACTATGGGCAGGCGGCCATTGGCCTCCAGCTCGGCCAATATGCGTTGGTCGATCTTGTCCAAATCCCTATCCATCAGTCAAATTCCCTGCAATTTTTAGGTGGAGCGGCATTTTTTCCTGAGATTAGACCAAAATCATCCCCTTTCCCTAGTGATTATTCCTGATACTTGACCACAGGGCAGTCTCGACGACGAGTTCCAGGTTCCGGCTGCCCTGCCGGGGGCACGGGCCTCGGCCAAATCAACAAAAAACGGAGGAACGAGATGACAACGAAAATTGTCATAGGACTGGACGGGACAGAGACCGGCGAACGTGCTCTCGAATTTGCCAAGACCCTGGCAAAGCGGATCGGCGAGTGCGAGTTGATTGTCGCCTATGTCATCGAATGGTCGCCCTACACATTCCAGACGCCCGAGGAAAACGCCCTGCGGCACAAGCGGCGCGAGGAAGAGATCGCCCTTGCCAACAGCCGCGTGGTCGAACCCGCAGTGGCAGCGCTGAAGGCCGAAGGCTTCAACGCACACGGCGTCGTCCGGCATGGTGACGTGGCCGAAACGCTGAACGCGATCACCGTCAAGAACGGCGCATCGCAGATCGTTGTCGGCCGGTCATCCGCCGACGGGTTCAAGAAACGCATCTTCGGCAGCTCGACCCAGAATCTGGTCATGCATGCCGACGTCCCGGTCACGGTCGTAAACTGAGGGGAGGAGCAGACATGAAATCGATCAAAACTCTGGGCCTGTCCGGTGCGGCCGCGGCCCTGCTGGCCAACCCCGCACTTGCGCAGGAGGCCCCCGGTCTGGACGAAAAGATCAACCAGACCTTCTCAAATCTGACGGGCCCCTTCGTCAGCTTCATCTTCGCGCCGCTTCCGGGCACGAGCTTCCCGTGGATCGTGCTGTGGCTGGTCGTGGCCGCAACGGTGTTCACGCTGTACTTCGCCTTTGTGCAGATGCGGTTCTTCGGCCATGCGATCAGCCTTGTCAAAGGTGACTATTCCGACCCCAACGATGCGGGCGAGGTCAGTCACTTCCAGGCGCTGGCAACGGCGCTGTCGGGTACGGTCGGCCTGGGCAACATCGCGGGCGTCGCGGTGGCGATCGGCATCGGCGGACCCGGAGCGACCTTCTGGATGATCCTCGCCGGCCTTCTGGGCATGGCGTCGAAATTCACCGAATGCACGCTGGGCGTGAAGTACCGCAACGAGTACGAGGACGGCACCGTTTCGGGCGGCCCGATGTACTACATGTCCAAGGGCTTTGCTGAGCTGGGGCTTCCCGGGGGCAAGATCCTGGCGGTCCTGTTCTCGATCTTCTGTATCCTTGGCGCGCTGGGCGGGGGTAACATGTTCCAGGCCAACCAGGCGCACCAGCAGATCGCGGGTATCGTCGGCGACTATCCCGGCTGGATCACCGGCCTGGTCTTTGCGACCGTTGTCTTCATGGTCATCGTGGGCGGCCTGAAGTCGATCGCTCGCGTGACCGAGAAGGTCGTGCCGTTCATGGGCATCCTGTATGTTGTGACCGCGCTGGTCATCATCGGCATGAATGCCGACAAGATCGGCTGGGCCTTCGGTCAGATCTTCGCCGGTGCCTTCACCGGTCTGGGCGTGGCCGGCGGCATGGTCGGCGCCCTGATCCAAGGCTTCAAACGCGCTGCCTTCTCGAACGAGGCAGGAGTGGGTTCGGCGGCCATCGCGCACTCGGCCGTCCGCACCAAGGAGCCGATCACCGAAGGCTTCGTCTCGCTGCTCGAGCCGTTCATCGACACAGTGGTGATCTGTACCATGACCGCGCTGGTGATCATCATCACCCAGCAGCTGGTGATCGATCCGGCAACCGGCCTGTACATGCTGAACGAAGAGGGCACGGCGATCGCAACCGTGGATGGAAACGCGGGCGTCAGCCTGACCTCGGCCGCCTTCGGCAGCGCCTTCAGCTGGTTCCCCTACATCCTGGCCGTCGCGGTGATCCTGTTCGCCTTCTCGACCATGATCAGCTGGTCCTACTATGGCCTCAAGGCCTGGACCTATCTGTTCGGCGAAGGCCACACCAAGGAACTGGTGTTCAAGATCATCTTCTGCATCTTCGTAGTGATCGGGGCGGCGGCCAACCTGACGCCGGTCATCGACTTCTCGGATGCGGCGATCTTTGCAATGGCCGTGGTTAACGTCTTTGCACTCTACTTCCTGATGAAAGTGGTGCGCCAGGAACTGGCCTCGTACAGTGCGCGGCTGAAAAGCGGCGAAATCCGCAAGTTCGCCGACTGATGATACCAACCGGGGCGGCCCTGCCGCCCCGGTTCCCGACACCGGTGCGAAAAGGGAAAAACCGGGTCAAAAACCCCTTGCCAGCATGACCGAACTTGCGTAAACGGCGCATCTGATCGCGCGACCGGCCGATGTGGCATGCCGAGTCGCGTTTCGGACCGAACCCTGAAAGGAGACGGAAATGCCCAAGATGAAGACCAAATCGAGCGCCAAGAAGCGCTTCAAGGTGACCGCGACCGGTAAGGTCATGTCGGCTCAGGCCGGCAAGCGGCACGGCATGATCAAGCGGACCAAGAAGTTCATCCGCGACGCCCGTGGCACCACCACCCTGTCCGCCCCCGACGCCAAGATCGTCAAGGGCTACATGCCCTACGACCGCTAAGAGGAGATACCGATATGTCCCGCGTTAAAGGTGGAACCGTAACTCACGCCCGTCACAAGAAGGTCATCAAGGCCGCCAAAGGTTACTATGGCCGCCGCAAGAACACCTTCAAGGTTGCCCGTCAGGCCGTCGACAAGGCCAACCAGTACGCAACCCGCGACCGCAAGAACCGCAAGCGCAACTTCCGCGCTCTGTGGATCCAGCGCATCAACGCCGCTGTTCGTTCGCATGACGAAGCTCTGACCTATTCCCGCTTCATCAACGGCCTGAACCTGGCCGGCATCGAAGTGGACCGCAAAGTCCTGGCCGACCTGGCCGTGCACGAACCGGAAGCGTTCGGCGCGATCGTTGCCAAGGCACAGGCCGCTCTGGCTGCCTGATCTTCTTTCGAGAGACAGTGAAAGAAAGGCCGTCCCGCATGGGGCGGCCTTTTTCGTTGGCGCAACCGGCCAGACAGCCGGCGTCAAAAACGGCCGGGCATCATTTCGAAAAAGTCGGAACAGGCATTAGATAAAGTCGCACATGTGACCGCATCAGATCGTGGCGCTTGAAAGGGTTCGGGCCCGCGTGCTTCATTTTTCATGCAGCGGTCCTTTGAATGGCCGTGCGCGAAAACAACCGAGATGCTGGCATGCGCGCGGCGGTCCCAACCGGGCTGGGGGCGTGATGCAAGACCAGCACCGCAGATGACCAACACGGAGAAATGCCATGAAGAAATTGACCATGCTGCTTGGGGGCGCATCGATGGCGATTGCCATGCCTGCGGTTGCCGCGGATATCGTGATCGGCGTACCGAACTGGGCGTCGGTGAATGCCACCGCGCACATTCTTGAAGTTGTCATCGAAGACAACCTCGGCCTCGATGTCGAATTGCAGAACGGCACCAACCCCATCGTGTTCGAAGCCATGGATTCGGGTGCGATGCACGTCCACCCCGAAGTCTGGATGCCAAACCAGCAGAACCTGCACGACACCTATGTCAAAGAAAAAGGCACCGTCGTGATGAACGAGAACCCGGTCCAGGCCGAGCAGGGTATGTGCGTTCCGACCTACATTGCCGAGGAATATGACATCAAATCCATCGACGACCTGAGCGATCCGGACAAGATGGCGATCTTTGACACTGACGGAAACGGCACTCCCGAGGTTTGGATCGGCGCGCCCGGCTGGGCGTCGACCGTGGTCGAGAAGATCCGCGCCAAATCCTACGGCTATGACCAGATCTTTGAGCTGACCGAGTACGAGGAAACCATCGCCTATGCCAACCTGGCAAACGCGACCAAGGCCGGTGATCCGTGGATCGGGTTCTGCTACAGCCCGCACTACATCTTTGTGACGCAGGAACTGACCGTGCTAGAAGAGCCACCGCATGATCCGGCCACCTGGACGATCGTTCAGCCCACCGATGACCCGGATTGGCTGGACAAGTCCGAGGCCTCGACCGCGTGGAACGGGGCAACTCTGCACCTGCACTACGCCAAAGAGCTTGAGGAAAGCCACCCCGAGGTCGCGGCCCTGTTCCGCAACTACCAGATGCAGGGTGACGATCTGAGCGCGATGGGAAAGGCGCTGGCCGTGGACAACGTGGAAGCAGCCGATTTCGCCCGCCAGTGGGTGGCTGAAAACGAAGACACCGTTATCGGCTGGCTGACGAACTAAATCAGAAACGCAGGGGGCCGTCGCGACTGATCGCGGCGGCCCTTTGCCTGTTTGCCGGGATGCAACCCCGTAGATGAGGGGCAAATGGACGAACCTGTCGTAAAACTAGAAAATGTCTGGAAAATTTTCGGCGCACGGGCCGAAGAAGCCATGGCCGCAGTCCGAAATGAAGGTATTGGAAAACCTGAAGTTCTTGAAAGATTCAATTGCGTGGTCGGCGTTCAAGGCGCCACGTTCGAAGTGCCGCGTGGCGAGATTTTTTGCATCATGGGCCTGTCGGGTTCGGGCAAATCGACCCTTGTGCGCCATGTCAATCGCCTGATCGAGCCCACGGCCGGAAAGATCGAGATCATGGGGCAGGACGTGTCCAAGATCTCCGAGTCCGAACTGCGCCGCATCCGCGCCCAGCAGATCGGGATGGTGTTCCAGCACATGGCGCTGATGCCGCACCGCTCGGTGCGCGACAACGTGGCCTATCCGCTGGAGATCCGCAAAGTCTCGAAATCCAAGCGTTGGGCAGTGTCCGATCACGCGCTGGGCCTGGTGGATCTGACCGGCTATGAGGACCGGCTGCCCAAGGAACTGTCGGGCGGGATGCAGCAGCGCGTGGGCATCGCGCGCGCGCTGGCCTCGGACCCGGAAATCCTGCTGATGGACGAACCGTTCTCAGCACTGGACCCGCTGATCCGGCTGCAGTTGCAGGACCAGTTCAAGGCTCTGGTTGCGCAGCTGAAAAAGACCACGCTGTTCATCACCCATGACCTGGACGAGGCGATCCGTATCGGTCATCGCATCGCCATCATGAAGGACGGTGTGATCGTCCAGATCGGCACGCCCGAGGACATCGTGATGAACCCGGCCGATGACTATGTGCGCGAGTTCGTGCAGGGCATATCCAAGCTCAAACTGGTCAAGGCGCATTCGATCATGGAGTCGTTGGACAGTTACTCCGGCCCGCTGGATGGCGCGCCGCGCGCGGATGAGGGCGCAGACCTCGACCAACTGATCGATCTGGCCGTGAACACCGAGCTTCCGGTGGTGATCACCGACGGCGGTCAGGATGTGGGCGTCGTGACCAAACCACGCCTGCTGCGCGGAATTCAGGGGGGCAAAAATGACTGATGCAACCACGGAATTGAAAGTCACGGCCGCCTCCGACATCGAGGTGGACCGCGAGGCGCTGGATCGGTCGATCCACGAATTCGCAGGCCCTAATGGTGACTACTACGTCAAAGCCTTTCACAAGATTCATGATGCGACCAGTCCGATCCCGAACACGTTCAACTTGTGGGCGGCGGTGCTGGGGCCGTTCTGGTCCGCCTCGCGGGCGATCTGGGGAATGTTCTGGACCTTCCTGATCCTTGAGATCATCGCTTGGGTGCAGATCGGTCGCGGCGCTTGGGGCAACCCGGGGGCAGATCTGGCCGAACGCGCGGCCCGTCAGCAGGAACGCGCAAACGAGTTGCTGGCTCGCGCGGCGGATGCAACCGAGAAGGCAGACATCGACCGATTCAACAAACTGGCCGCAAATATCCAGAAAGCGGCGGACAGCAGCCTTGAGAAAGCGCAACTGGCGCAGTCCGAAGCCTTGGGGATCATGGTCACCGGTCTTCTGATGCTGCTGGTTTTCAAGCTGGTGCAGGGGTTCTACGCTGACCGGGTGTACGAAAAACAGTATTCGAACTGGCGGATCGACCCCGAAAGCACCGAAAGCGGCCGCTCGACCCGGAACACGGTTCTAGGCGCGGTTCTGGTGGCAGCGATCGGCCCGCTGATCGTGTACAAATTCACTGTGAACGCATCGCTGCCTCTGTTGGACGCTTTCCCTGAAAAGGCAGTGTCGGAAATGATCCTCGGGCCTGATCAGGGCACGCTGTTCTCGGCCCTAGCCAGTTGGATGGAGGCCCGGATCGACGCTGCAGCTGCCGCAGGCGGAGACATTTTCGACGGGATCGTTGCCGGTGTACGCTCGGTTCTGGACGGGTTGACGGTGGCCCTGATCGGGTCGCCCTGGCCGGTGGTCATGCTGGTGATCTGCGTGACCGCGTGGCGCGCGGCGGGACCGCGCGTGGCGATCTTCACTGCCGCGTCGTTGGCCTATATCGCGCTGCTGGGCTATTGGGACGTGGCGATGGAGACGGTGGCTTTGGTGGGCGCGGCCGTGCTGCTGTGCGTCACCTTCGGTATTCCGCTGGGCATCTGGTTCGGCAAATCAAAACGCGCCTATCGCGCGGCCGAGCCGGTGCTGGACCTGATGCAGACCCTGCCGGCCTTCGTCTACCTGATCCCGATCATCGCCTTCTTTGGCACCGGCAACCCGCCAGGCATCTTGGCTACGATCATCTTCGGTATGCCGCCGGTGATCCGCCTGACGGCGCTGGGCATGCGCGGGGTGCCTGAAAGCATCAAAGAGGCCGCCGTGGCCTTTGGCGCCTCGAAATGGCAGTTGCTGAAGGACGTGGAAATCCCGCTGGCGCTGCCTTCGATCATGACCGGCGTGAACCAGACCATCCTGATGTGCCTGTCGATGGTCGTGATCATCTCGCTGATCGGCGGCGGGGGTCTGGGCAAGGAAATCCTTGAGGCGCTGCAATACGCGGCCAAGGGGCCGGGCCTGCTGGGCGGTTTTGCGATCCTGTTCCTGGCCATGGTCATGGACCGCATCGTCCAGGGCGCCTTCCGACGCGAAGACGAAAAGATCTGACGCGACAGCCGCCCCCCCGGGTCACCAGTGGGGGCGGTTTCATTTCAGGGCGGGGAGACACGATGGCGGACCGCTACGAACAATCCATGATGGACAATCTGTACTGGTGGGGCGTGCCCACCCTGTTCCGGTGCCCCCATGTGGGGCCGCAGGATCAGGATATCGCTCTTGTGGGCGTGCCGCATTCCGCCGGCAACGGCACCACCGAGCGCGACCAGCATCTGGGCCCGCGCGCGCTGCGTCATGTCTCGGCCGTGCAGCGCCGGGTGCATTCGTTGTTCCAGATCGATCCGTGGTCCAGCGCGCGCATCGCCGATGTGGGCGACGTGCCGTTTCCGCGCGCCAACGACAACGAAGACTGCATCGAGCGTATCACCGCCTTCTACCGTGACATCGACGCCGCCGGAGCGCGGCCCGTTTCGGTGGGCGGCGATCATTCGATCACGGGCGGGATCGTGCAGGCGCTGGGCCGAGGCGAACTGGCGGGCGGGCAATCGGTCAGCTTTCTGCATCTGGATGCGCATACGGATGTCTTCACCAAGGTCGATCATTTCCTGGGTGCCAAGAAGTCCGCCGCGCATTGGGGGGCTTACCTGGCCGATCAGGGGCAGGTGGACCCGACCCGGTCGATGCAGATCGGGTTGCGGGGGCATCCGCGCAGCCTGGACTGGCTACAACCCTCGTATGACTATGGCTACAACATCGTCACCATGCGCGAGTTCCGCCAGCGTGGCTTGGCCGATGTGGTGGCCCAAACGCGCGAGGTTCTGGGCGACCGGCCGGTTTACATTACCTTCGATCTCGACTGCCTGGATCCGACCATCGCGCCGGGGGTGTCGAACCTGGAACCCGGCGAAAAGGGTTTTGACATCGACGAGGCCGTGGGCATCCTGCATGCCGCGCGGGGGCTCAACATCGTCGGCGGCGATGTGGTCTGCATGATGCCGACCAAGGATAGCCCCAACAACATCACCGCGCTGACGGCGGCTGCGGTGATGTTCGAGATGATCTCGATGATCGCCGAGAACGTCGCCCGGGCCTAGCGCCGCGCGTCGATCGCCTGGGCCAGCACGCACAGCAGTTCGAACATCAACGAAATGCCCAGCCATGCGGTGCCGCCCGATGGGTCGAAGGGCGGCGAGACCTCGACCAGATCCGCGCCCACAAGGTTCACCCCTTCCAGCTTGCGGATGACCTGCTGGGCTTGAAAGCTGTTGGGGCCGCCGATCTCGGGCGTGCCGGTGCCGGGGGCATGGGTGGGATCCACGAAATCGATGTCATATGTGCAATAGCAGGGCGCGTCACCGACGATGGAGCGGACCTCGGCCATGACATCGTCGATGCCGCGGTCGAACAGCTCTTCGATGCGGATGATGCGGATGCCCTGCGCTTCGCCCCATTCGATATCCTCGGTGTTGTAGGCGGTGCCGCGAATGCCCACCTGCACGAAGCGTTCGGGATCGACCAGCCCTTCCTCGACTGCGCGGCGGAACGGGGTGCCGTGGGTATATTTATGCCCGCCGAAATAGCTGTCGAAGAGGTCGGTATGGCTGTCGAACTGGATCAGTCCCAGCGGGCCCTCGCTGGCCAGCGCCCGCAGGACGGGCAGGGTGGTGAGGTGATCACCGCCCGCCGTCAGGGGTACTATGCCGCGCAGCATCAGGTCGGTGTAGAAGCGGGTGATGCGGTCCAACGTATCCTCGATATCCACTGGGTTGGGGGGCACGTCGCCCAGGTCGGCACAGTTGACCAGTTCGAACGGGGCAACCCCGGTCACCGGGTTCATGGCGCGGATCATGGTGGACTGGTCGCGTAACTGCCGTGGCCCGTGCCGCGCGCCGGGCCGGTTGGTGGTGCCCCCGTCCCAGGGGATGCCGACCAGCCCAAGCTCGACTAGATCCATCCGGTCGTCGTCCGGGGTCAGGGCCGGCAGGCGCATGAAAGTGGGGACACCGGCAAAGCGGGCCAGCTCCATCGCCGAGACGGGTTGAAAGAACGCATTTGCCATGGGGCCCCCTGTGTCGTCGTTTGCCCGAGCCTAGCGGCAAGCCCGCGCCAAAAACACCCGGTCCGCGACACAACGGCGTCGGATCAGGACAGAATCCGGAAATTGGTTCGGATCTCGGCCTCCTGTTCGGGGCTGAGGTATTGCGGGTGATGCGTGCGCAGGATTTCACGCGCGCGGTCGCGGGCGTTGGACCAGGCATCGCGTGCGCCGCTGTCCTGCCAGCTGCGCGGCTCGGCCCGATCGGCAAGGGCGGGGTAGAAATAGTCGCGCTCCATCGCTGCATGGGTGTGGGCACTGCCCAGGAAATGGCCCTCGCCTAGAACCGACTGGCAGATCGCGTCAAAGCCCAGGTTTTCTTCGGTCACCTCGATCCCGCGCAGGGCGCGATAGGTGTGCGAATGCATCTCGTCATCCAGCACGAACCCCTCGAAGCTGACCCCCAGCAGCGAGGCCGTCATGCCCGAGCTTTCGTAGATCAAATTGCCGCCGGCCAGTGCGGCGGCCAGCGAGGTGATGCCTTTTTCGGCGCCGTATTGCGCGTCGATGGCCTTGGCATCGGTCATCGAACAGGCCACGCCCGAGGGCAGCCCCAGCCAGTTGGTGATCTGGGCCGAGGCCGCGTTCAACACGGCGGTTTCGCCACTGCCGCCCGAAAAAGCGCCGGTGCGCAGATCGATGATGAACGGCCAGTTCGAAAACACCATGGGAAAGCCCGGCCGGATCGCGTTGACCATGACTAGGCTGGCCAGGGTTTCGGCCAGCGACTGGGCCAGAAACCCGGCCATGGTGGCGGGCGCGGTCGCCCCGGCCTGGGCTGCTGTGATGCAGGACATGGGGATGTTGTGCGCGATGCATTCATAGACCACGTCCACCGCATCTTCGCCGTACCGCAAGGGCGAGATCACCGGGCTGATATGCGCCTTCAAAAACGGGCGTTCCGCAAAGGCGTCTTGGCCTCCGGCGGCGATGTCCAGCATCCGCATGATTGGCGCGACATGTTCGGCCAGCGTGAACGAGGTCGCTACCGGTTTGGTGGTATTCCGGATCAGCGCATAGGCGGTATTCACGTCCAGATCGAAATTGTCCGGCACGTCGGTGGCGACACAGCATCGGGTGAACCAGCTGACATTGGCCAGCGTGTCCTGAAGGCGGGTGAAATCATGCAGGTCGGCCAGGGTCGACGGGCGATAAAGCCCGCTGTCCAGGTCCAGCGTCTGGACCGCCGCTCCGCCGGTGCCGAAATGCACGCGGTCGCCGCCCACCTTGATCGACCGGGCCGGGTCGCGCCCGTGCAGGGTAAAGCGTTTGGCGGCCTGTCGGACCGCGCCTTCGACCATCGTGCGAGGAAAGACCAGCCGTCCCGGCGGGCCTGGCCGCGCACCTGCGGCGATCAGGTCTTGTGCCAAGCGGTCGGGCACCTCGCCCATGCCCAGCGTTTCCAGCAGGCGCAGGGCGGTGTCGTGGATCGCCGCGATCTCGGGCAAGGTCAGGGGTTTGTACTGCCCGCCGATCTGGCCGGGCGCGCAGGGGTCAAAGGCCGGTTTGGCCGCCCGTTGCGCCAACCTGGCGCGCCGCCCGCCGCGTTTGCCCTGTTCTGGCATCTCCGAAGGCTCCTGATCCGATCCTGCCCTGCAGGTTACGCGGCAACGCGGGGTGCGGCCAAAGCGGAAATGCCGTTTTGAGAAATCTCAATCCCCGTTTCGATTTTTCGGGACCGGTGACTGCACCATTGCCCGCCCGCCGCGCCGTTCGGCAGGGTTTGGGGAACGTCAGAAGGAGCACACCCATGAAATCGCGCACCAAGGTCGTGGTGATCGGCGGCGGAATCGCCGGCTGTTCAACCCTGTATCACCTGACGCAAGAAGGCTGGAGCGACGTGGTTCTGGTAGAGCGCAACGAGCTGACATCCGGCACCACATGGCATTCGGCCGCACAGGTGACGAATTTCGGAATGAACCAGACGATGGTGGGGCTCAAGTCGCATTCGATCCGCCTGTACAAGGAACTGGCCGAGGACCCGGACTACCCGATCAACTACCACCATGGCGACGGCGGCATCCGGCTGGCCAACACCGAGGCGCAGATGCAGGGCTATCGCCATTTCGCTTCGATGGCGCGGGGGATGGACGTGCATTTCGAGGTGATCGACGCGCAGGAATGCGCCCGTCGCCACCCGCTTATTTCCACCGACAATCTGCTGGGCGGGTTGTGGGATCCGCTGGACGGGGACATCGACCCCGCCCAGCTGTGTCAGGCGCTGGCGCGGCGGGCGCGCAAGGCCGGGGCCGAAGTCTATCGCAACACGCCAGTCACGGCCCTGACCCAGCACAAAGACGACACCTGGACCGTTCATACCGAGCACGGCGACATCGACTGCGACATCGTGGTGAATGCCTGTGGCTACCGCGTGAACGAGGTTGGCGCGATGATGGGCGTGCACCATCCCGTGGCCTCGATGGAGCACCAGTATTTCCTGACCGAGGAAATCCCCGCGATCCGCGATGCCGGCCACCGTATGCCGCTCCTGCGCTGCCCGATCAGCGATTATTACTGCCGGCAGGAGAAGAACGGGCTGCTGCTCGGGTTCTACGAGCAAGACTGCAAGACCTGGGGCATGGACGGGATCGACCCGAACTTCGTCAACGCGCTGTGCCCGGACGATCTGGACCGGGTGACCGATGTGCTGGAAGGCGCGTTTGCCCGCATGCCCGCCCTGATGGAGGCGGGGATCCACACGGTCGTCAACGGCCCGATCACCTACACGATCGACGGCGCTCCCCTGGTGGGACCGATCCCCGGCAAGCGTAACGCATTCTGCATCATCGGCCTGCGGGCCGGGCTAGGCGAGGGGGGCGGCCACGGCTGGCTGCTGGCCCAGCAGATCGTGCATGGCGAGGCCTGTTATGACACTTGGTGCCTCGACCCGCGCCGGTTCGCCGGGCACGCCAATGTCGAGCTGACCGCGCTGAAGGCGATCGAGGACTACCAGAACGAATTCCGCTTTCACTTTCCGCACGAACACCGCCCCGCCGGGCGGCCCGCCAAGACCACGCCGCTGACCCCGGTTCTGGCCGCCGAAGGCGCGGAATTTACCGTGGTGAATGGGTGGGAGAGGGTCGAGTACATCAAACCCACGCCCGATTTCACGCCGACGCTCAGTTTCGATTTTGACGAAACATTCGACGTGATCGCCGCCGAGGTTGCCAATGTGCAGCAGAATGTCGGGCTGGCCGAGGTCAACGGGTTCAATCGGATCGAGATTACCGGTGCCGACCGGCATGCGTTCCTCGACCGGATGATCTGCGGCGCGCTGCCCCGTCGACCAGGGCGGGTGGGATTGGCCTATCTGCTGAACCACAAGGGCATGGTCAAGGCCGAGGCGACCATCGCCAATCTGCCCGCAAGCGATCGGGGGCCGGATCGGGTCTGGTACGGCTCGGCCGCCGCGGCCGAGCTGCATGACATGGATTGGCTGTCCCGACACATCGCCCCCGACGAGGACGTGCAGTTGCGTAGCCTGACCAACGACCAGACCATCCTGGTTCTGGCCGGGCCACGGGCGCGTGACGTGCTGTCGGCCTGTTCGCGCGGGGATTGGTCGCGGGACGCCTTCCCGTGGCTTAGCGTGCGCGAGTGCTTTGTCGGGATCGCGCCCGCCACCGTGATGGGGGTCAGTTTCTCGGGCGAACTGGCCTATGAGATCCATGTGCCCAATGCCTCGCTCTATGCGGCCTATCTTGCGCTGCGACAGGCCGGACAGGCCTTTGGCCTGCAATTGTTTGGTGCGCGGGCGGTCGAGTCGATGCGGATGGAGAAGACTTTCCTGCATTGGAAGGCGGATCTGATCACGGAGTTCGACCCGTTTGAAACCGGGCTGAACCGCTTTGTCCGGCTGGACAAGCCGGAGTTCATCGGGCGCGCGGCGCTGATCGAACGGCAGGCCAACGGGCCGTCGCGCAAGTTGGTTGCGCTGCAAGTGCAGGCCACGCACGCGCCCGCGCATCCCGGCGCGTCGCTGATGGCCGGGGATCGGGTGGTTGGAACGGTGACCTCGGGCGACTGGGGGCATCGCACCGGGCTGAACCTGGCACATGCCTTTGTCGAGCCGCACCTGTCCGCCGAAGGCAGCGAGATGATGCTGGACCTGTGTGGTGACAGGGTTCCGGCGCGGGTGATCCCTGCCTGCCCCTACGATCCCGACTTCACCCACATGCGCAGCTAAAGCGGGTGGCCAACATTCACCATTGCCCGAAAGCCAAAACTCTGTTTCGCTAGTTTCGATGAAATCGAAATTGCAGGAGGGTTTTGCCCCGTGTCCAAACCGCTGAGCCTGCGTTGGCTGGAGGTGTTTCGCCTGGTAGCCAAGTCTGGGTCGATTCAACAGGTGGCCTCGGAAACTGGCCTGTCGATCAGCACCGTGTCCAACCATCTGCGCAGTCTCGAAGACGCTTTGGGCGTCGGCCTCGTCGATCACGGTCGCCGTCCGATGAGCCTGACACCGGCTGGCGAGGTATTTTCGCGTTATGTACGGGATGGCCTGACCGTGTTGAAGCGGGGCGAGGCCGAGATCCGGTCTGGCAACTGGCGCCACGCCACCGATCTGCGGCTGGCCCTGGTGGATGATTTCGACAACCAGATCGCGCCCGAACTGATCCGGTTCCTGGCCCATGCGCTGCCGCGGTGCAATTTCCGGCATTTCACACGGCCCAGCCACGAGATCATCGAGAAATTGCAGGAACACAAGCTGGACGCAGGTGTGGCGACCCGACCGCCGGGCGGCACGCAGGGGCTGATCGAGTACCCACTTCTGCGTGATCCGTTCATCGTGATCGTGCCCGAGAAGTTCAAGGGAGACATTCAGGACCTGTTCTCGCCCCATTCCGACCTGCCGCTGCTGCGGTATTCGCGTGACTACACGATCGGCAAGCAGATCGAGATCCAGCTGACGCGCAACAAGTACAATCTGCCCAACCGGTTCGAGTTGGAATGCAACCAGTCGATCATGGGGCTGGTGGCAGAAGGCAGCGGATGGGCGATCACCACCGCTGGATGCTTCCACCGGGCGCATCGCTATCATGACTCGGTCCGGGCAACGCCTTTTCCGGGTCGAAACTTTGTCAGGATCGTTTCCCTGTTCACGACCGAGGTCTATCCGGACACCACCTCAAAACTGATCCACAAGGCCCTCAGCAGCTTGATCCGGCAGTATTTTACCGAGCCGATGTGCAAACGGCATTTGTGGCTGAAGGGTGATTTCCGGACGATGGAAGACCAAGCCGCCTGATCCAGTCACACGGATCACACCGAGTTGGCAGGACCCAGGGACTGCCGTTTGACGATATGCGTGTAGAGGTGTTCACCGGCAGCGGGGGCCCTTTTTTCAACCATTTCGATCAATGCCTTGGCGGCCTTTCCACCCATTTCCCGATGCGGCACATGCACGGTCGTCAGCGCCGGGCGCAGGATCCGGGCCAGTTCGATGTCATCGAACCCGGTGATCGAGACATCCTGCGGCACTTTCAGCCCCATATCCTGAGCCCTGAGCATGGCGCCAGCGGCCAGAACATCGTTGCCGCACATGACAGCAGTCGGTGGCATGTCTTGCGACATGAGATCCGCGAACGCTTCGGCGCCGTTTTCGATCTCGTACGGGGTCTCGATGACCTGAAGCACCTGCGGGTCAAGCCCGTGCTGCCGAACAGCGTCGCGCACCCCGTCCAGTCGAAGGCGCGCGCGGTCGTTGCCGTGAGTGATGCCGGATATCACCGCAAGCCGAATGTGCCCGAGGTCGAGGACCCTTTTCGCCAGCTCGTACATGGCCGCCCGGTTGTCGAAACCGATGGAGGGCAGACGCCCGTCCGGGGAAAACGACCACGCAACCAGCGCCGGAATATCGCGGCGTTGAAGGAATTCGTAAATGTGCGGCGCCCGGTCGTGGCCAATCAGCAGCAGGCCATCGGCGCCGCGGGCGACCAGAGTTCGGATCTGCTCTTCTTCGGTTGCCGGTTTGTAGGCCGAACTTGACACCAGAAGAGTATATCCATGTTGGTGCAGCTCTTCCTGAAAGGCCTGCAGACCGCGCGCAAAGATGGCGTTTTCCATCGTCGGGATGATCGCGCCGATGGTAAACGTGCGCTTGGCTGCCATGACCCGAGCCGCGAAATTCGGTGTATAGCCCAGGGCCTCGATCGCCGACTGCACGCGTTTGCGGGTCGCTTCGACCACCCTGTCCGGGGTGTTGATGCAACGCGAAACCGTAGCCGTGGAAACGCCCGCCTTTCTGGCAACGTCATCCAATGTCGGGGCGGCTTTCTGCTTTGGCATTTCCGAACCTGATCTTCGTTTTATTCAATTCTATCCGGTTCCATTTGGGGTTGAAAGTCGAAATGTAAACGCTTGCATTTTTCATGTAAGCGCTTACAAATGTAGCCAGAGCCGATTCCATTCTAGGTCCCGAACATGTTTCTTGCCGCATCCGCCATCGTCTTCGTCGTCTATTTCGCGAACGTGGCGCTGGGTGCGTTTGCAGGCCGCGCGTTTCTTGGGGATGTGGGTGAGATGTTGGTTCTGTTCGCGGCGTCGATCCTGTTCGTTGTCGCAATTCTGAAAAAAGAGGCCGAACGCGAGGAGAACGGCGGCTGAATTTTTCCAATGGGAGGGCAACCAATGAACAAAGATCAACTGGAACTGGCGTCAGCTGAACGCCGCAATTTCCTGAAACTCAGTGCCAGTGGCGCGTTCACGGCCGCACTGGTGGCCGGCGCAAGCGGCGTGTTGTGGTCATCCGAGGCTGCGGCGCAGACCGCGAAGGAGGAAAAGGAGCGCGAACAAGCTGCCGAGCATGTGATGACGGTGGCCACGGCCTATGTTCTGGGTGCCTCGCGCAGCTATCCAATCATGCAGCTGGATCTAAAGGAGAACATCCAGAACGCAACCAACGGCAAAGTCTATGTCAAGCTGGCCCCGGGCGGGCAGCTGGGCGCGGGCGGCGCGTTGGTGCAGAAGGTGCAGGGCGGAACCATCCAGGCCGCGCAGCATTCGCTGTCGAACTTCGCACCCTTCGCTTCGACCGTGGACCTGATCAACATGCCGTATCTGTGCGGCTCGAATCAGCGGTTCACCAATCTGGTGCATTCCGACACCTGGAAGAACGAAGTGCACCCCAAGGTCGAGGCCGCAGGCTTCAAGGCGCTGTTCTATGTCGTGATCGACCCGCGCGTTGTGGCTGTACGCCAGGGCGGAAATGCCATCATTACCCCCTCGGACATGAGCGGCGTGAAATTCCGCGTGCCCGGGTCCAAGATGCTGCAGCAGTATTATCGCATGGTCGGTGCCAACCCGACGCCCGTTGCCTGGGGTGAGACCCCCTCGGCCATCAAGCAGGGTGTGGCGGATGCGCTCGACCCGTCGGTCGGTGCGCTCTATGTGTTTGGCTTCAAGGACATTCTGTCTCACGTCACCTTCACCCAGGCGGTGCCGGACAGCCAGGTCTATTCCTGCAACCTGGAATGGTTCAACTCGATGCCGGCCGATGTGCAAGAGGGCATCATGTGGGGCTCGGAGATGACCAGCCATCAGAACCTTGCCAAGGTCCCCTCGGCCCGCGCCTATGCCATGGCCGAGCTGAACAAGGCCGGGGTCGAGTTCCATTCTTTGACCGACGATCAACTGGCCGAGTGGCAGGAGGCCGGCGGTTATCAGCGGTCGGAATGGGACCCCTTCAAGACCGAGTTGGCCGGATCGATGGACGCCTTCGAAAAGCTGGTCGAAGCGGCCGGCACCCAAGGCAAATACTACGTCCACGACGCCTGATACGGACCGGGTGGGCGCCGGACGTGCGCCCGCCTTTTCCAGACCTGCACGGCCTGATCCATCAGGCCCATCCCCCCAGCCTTGCCGAGGGAAGCGATGTCGTTACTCAAAACCATAGACCGCAACGCCGAACGCTGGCTGCTGCTGGTGTTCTACGTAATGCTCGTCATCACGATGGCGATCGAGGTGCTGCGGCGCGAGATCTTCGCCTATTCCTCGATCTGGGGCGAGGAGATCGTCCGCTATTCCTTCATCTATCTGGCCTGGGTCGGCGCTGCGGCGGCGGTCAAGGAACGCGCCCATATCCGGATCGACGTGATCATGCATTACCTCGGCCCGCGGCCCAAGGCGGTGCTGTATATCTTCGGTGATCTGGTGATGTTCGCGGTGGCGGTCATCGCGCTCTACTGGTCCTACGAGGCGGTGCATGTCTCGGCCAAGTTCGGCTCGGTCACTGACGGGCTGCGGGTGTCGAAGGTTTGGTTCCTAATGGCGGTGCCTATGGGCTTTGCCCTGATGATCTGGCGCCTGATCCAATCGTTGATGAACGACATCAAAAGCCTTCGTGACGGCACGCCCGTCTTTGAAGGCGATAAGCTGTTTGACTGAGGAGAAACCGGATGCTGTGGAGTTCTCTCAACCAAACAGTCGAACTGGGCTGGGATTTCTACCTGCCCGTGATCCTGTTCGTCGGCCTGATCGCGCTGGCGGTTCCGGTCTGGGCCGCGATCGGCTCGGCCGCGATCGTGATGCTGATCATGTCGGGCGACCTGCCGCTGAGCCTTGTGGGCGAAAGCCTGTTCACGGGCATCGACGCCTTTGCCCTGACTGCGGTGCCGCTGTTCATCCTGACCGGTGACGTGCTGGTGCGCACTGGGCTGTCTCGCAAGTTTCTGGACGTGGCCGAGGCGCTGACCTGTTTTGCCAAGGGCGGGTTCGGTTCGGCCACGGTTCTGGTCTGCGGCATGTTCGCAGCCATTTCGGGGTCTGACGCGGCGGGGGCGGCGGCAGTTGGTCGGATGACGATCAACCGACTGGTCGAAAGCGGCTATCCGCGCCCCTATGCCTGTGCGCTGGTGGCGGCGGGGGCCTGTACCGGGATCCTGATCCCGCCCTCGATCGCCTATATCATCATCGGGCTCGTGCTGGGCATCTCGGCCTCGACCCTGTTCCTGGCCGCTCTGATCCCGGGGCTGGCGATCCTGATCTCGATCCTCGTGACCAACATCATCATGAACCGTCTCTATGGCTATGAGGGCGGCGGCATGATGACCATGGGCGAATGGCTGGCCAATCTGGGCAAGGCGCTGAAATCGGGCTGGTATGCCTTCATCGTGCCGGGCATCATCTTCTATGGCATCTTCTCGGGTCGCCTGACCCCGACCGAGGCGGGCGCGACTGCCGTTGTCGTCACCATCATCATGGGGTTCATCCTGCGGACGCTGACGCTGGCGGACTTCCCGTCGATGCTGGTCAGCTCGGCCAAGGTGAACGGGGTGATCCTGCCGATCATCGCTTTCTCGGCCCCGCTCGCCGAGGCGTTGGCGATCATGGGCGTGCCGCAGGGCTTCGTGGCCTCGGTGACCTCGCTGACCGAGGATCCCTTCCTGCTGATCCTGCTGATGATCGGCATTCTGATCGCGGCCGGCTGCGTCATGGAGACGACACCGAACATCGTCATCCTTGCCCCGATCCTGAAACCGCTGGCGGACAATATCGGCATGAACGAGATCCAGTTCTGCATCATGATGATCACCGCACTGGGCGTTGGCTTCATCACGCCGCCGCTGGGGCTGAACCTGTTTGTGGTGTCGGGGATCACGGGTGAATCCATCCTCAAGATCGCAGCCCGCGCCGTGCCCTTTGTGCTGACCATGCTGATCGTCGTCATCCTGATCGCCTACGTTCCGGCGCTGTCGACCACTTTGCTTCCTGAAATCTACCAATAGGATCTTCTGAACATGTCGCGTGAATACCTCAAGAAGGCCACCCTGACCGCACAATCCCACGCGTCCGAGGTGCATGACACGGTCAAGACCATCCTGGCCGACATCGAGGCCGGCGGAGACGCCAAGGCGCTGGAATACGCGGCCAAATTCGACAAGTTCGAGGGCAACGTGCTGATGATGCCCGAGGAAATCGAAGCCGCCTGCGCCCGGGTGCCGGAAAAGCTCAAGGCCGATATCCGCTTTGCCCAGGACAACGTGCGCCGCTTTGCCGAGGCGCAGAAGGCCACCGTGTCGGATGTGCAGCTGGAAATCGTGCCGGGCTTTATCGCGGGTCAAAAGGCCATCCCGGTCGATGCGGCGGGCTGCTATGTGCCCGGCGGGCGGTATAGCCACATCGCCAGCGCCATCATGACCGTGACCACCGCCAAAGTGGCGGGGTGCCGTCACATCACCGCCTGTTCGCCGCCCCGCCCGGGTGAGGGCGTGGCCCCGGCGATCGTCTACGCTGCCCATATCAGCGGCGCTGACAGCATCCTGGCCATGGGGGGCGTGCAAGGTGTGGCCGCCATGACCTATGGCCTGTTCGGGCTGCCGCGCGCCAACATCCTTGTGGGGCCGGGCAACCAGTTCGTGGCCGAGGCCAAGCGCATTCTGTACGGCAAGGTCGGCATCGACATGATCGCCGGCCCGACCGACAGCCTGATCCTGGCGGATGCCACGGCCGATCCCTTCGTCGTGGCCACCGACCTGGTCAGCCAGGCCGAGCATGGCTACAACTCGCCCGTCTGGCTGGTGACCGATGACCGCGATCTGGCGACCCGGGTGATGGATCTGGTTCCGACCCTGATCGCCGATCTGCCCGAGCTGAACCGCGACAACGCTGCCGCCGCCTGGCGCGACTATGCCGAGGTGATCCTGTGCGCGGACCGCGAAGAGATGGCCGCGTGTTCAGACGACTACGCCCCCGAGCATCTGACCGTGCAGGCCGCGGATCTGGATTGGTGGCTGGATCGCCTGACCTGCTATGGCTCGTTGTTCCTGGGCGAAGAAACGACCGTGTCCTATGGCGACAAGGCCACCGGTACGAACCACGTCCTGCCCACCTCGGGCGCGGCCAGCTATACCGGCGGGCTGAGCGTGCACAAATACATGAAAATCGTCACCTGGCAGCGGGCCACGCGCGAGGGCTCGAAACCCATCGCCGAGGCGACCGCGCGGATCTCGCGGCTGGAAGGGATGGAGGGCCACGCCCGCGCCGCCGATGTGCGTCTGGCCAAGTATTTCCCGGACGAAAACTTTGACCTGACCGCAGATGAATGACCCCCGCGACCTGTTCAATCTGACCGGCCGGGTGGCCTGCGTCACGGGCGCCAGTTCGGGTCTGGGCCGGCGCGTTGCGCAGGTGCTGGCGGCTGCGGGCGCGCGGGTGGTGGGCGTTGCCCGCCGGGCCGAGGCACTGGCCGAGTTGCAGGCCGAGATCGGTTCAAGCGCTGCGGTGGTCGCAGGTGACGTAGCCGACCGAAGTGGCTTGCCATCGTTGGTCGAACAAATCTCGGCCCCGTTCGGCGCGCCGGATATCGTGGTTCATGCCGCCGGGGTGAACACGCGACAGGCCGCTGATGATGTCACGCCGGAAGGCTGGGACGCGACGCTGGGCCTGAACCTTGGTGCGCCGTTCTTCCTCAGCCAAGCCATGGTGCCCGCGATGAAGGCGCGCGGTTGGGGTCGGATCGTGAATTTCGCCTCGCTGCAGACGACGCGGGCCTTTCCCGGCGGGATCGCCTACGGGGCCAGCAAGGGCGGGATCGCCCAGCTGACCCGCGCCATGGCCGAAGCCTGGTCGCCGCACGGGATCACCGCCAACGCCATCGGCCCGGGCTTCTTTCCGACCGAGCTGACGAAGGCGGTGTTCGATGACACCGCCCGCGCGGCCCGCAACGCGGCGCAGACCTGCATCGGTCGCAATGGCCGCATGGACGACATCGACGGGCCGATCCTTTTTCTGTGCGCGCAGGCATCTGACTATGTCACCGGGCAGATCCTGATGGTTGACGGGGGGTTCACGGCGAAATGAAGGCTCTGGTCTATGAAGGCGTCGAACACCTGGCCTACCGTGACGTACCGGACGCTGCGCCGCAACCCGGCGAGCAACTGATCCGGGTCGAGGCCGTCGGGATCTGCGGGTCCGACATGCATGCATATCTGGGCCATGATGCGCGCCGCCCGGCGCCCTTGATTCTGGGGCACGAGGCGGCGGGAACAGTGATCGGCGGCCCCAAGGACGGAACGCGGGTCACGATCAATCCTCTGGTAACTTGCGGGCAGTGTCCGGCCTGCAAGGCAGAGCGCGAAAACCTGTGCCCCGACCGTCAGATCATCTCGATGCCCCCGCGCGAAGGTGCCTTTGCCCAATATGTTTCGATGCCTTGGGGCAACCTGGTTGAGGTGCCGGATCACGTTCCCTTTGCCAAGGCCGCCCTGGCCGAGCCGCTGGCCGTCAGCTGGCACGCCGCACGCCTCGCGCTCGAGGCGCTGCACCCGGCAATGCAGCGTCGTGCGCTGGTGATCGGGGGTGGGGCGATTGGCCTTGCGGCGGCGCTGGCTTTGCGAGCGATGAATGTCGTGGATGTGACCGTGGTCGAACCCAACGACCTGCGGCGGACGTTCTTGCAAGGGCTGGATTGCGCCAAGGTCGTGCCCGAAGCGCAAGGCGATTTCCCGATCGTGGTCGACGCCGTGGGCTTTGCCGCCACCCGTGCGGTGGCATCGGAACGAGCCCGACCAGGCGGGGTGATCGCGCATGTGGGCCTGGGCGAGGACACCGGTGGGCTGGACGTGCGGCGCATGACCCTGCAAGAGATCACCTTCATCGGAACCTATACCTATACCGCGCAGGATTTCCGTCAGACCGCCCAGGCCATTTTTGACGGCGCGCTGGGTCCTCTGGACTGGATCGAAGAACGCGATCTGGCCGATGGCGCCCGGGCCTTTGCCCAGCTACGCTCGGGCGAGGTCGCGGTTCCGAAAATCGTGCTGTCCCCGTGGGCCTGACCGCCCGGAATTGGAGGTAACCATGTATAAAAAAATTCTTGTCCCCATGGCGCTTGATCACGGCATTTCGCCGCAAACGCTCGAGATCGCCCGTGCCTTGGGCGGCGGATCCGCCGAGATCGTGGCTCTGCATGTCTATGAGATGCCTCAGGGCTCGGTCAGCGTCTATCTGGACAAGGATGCCGTGGCCGAAGGCTTTGCCCGGGCCCGCGAAGTCCTGATGGAAAAGCTGAAAGGCCTGCCGGATGTAAAACCCGAACTGGTCAAGGGCCACACCGCGCGCACGATCATCGACTATGCCAATGACCACGGGTTCGATTGCGTCGTCATCGGCTCGCACCGGCCCGGCCTGACCGACTATTTCCTTGGCTCCACCGCGTCGCGCGTGGTGCGGCATGCAAAATGTGCCGTCCACGTCCACCGCAGGGCCTGACCCGTCCATCGCGCCCTCGGCGCCCCAACCCAGGAACAGAAGATTGGACATGAACATAGACAAGAAGATCACCGAAGATCTGGTGGCCAACGACATCTCGTTCGTCACCACGGTGCCGTGCAAGCAACTGGCCGGCGTCATCGCCGAGATCGACGCCCATGACGCCATCTACCACATCCCCTCGAACAAAGAGGACGAGGGCATGGGCCTGTGCGCCGGGGCCTGGATGGGCGGCAAGCGACCCGCGATCATCATGCAGAACACCGCGATCGGGGTCACGATCAACACGTTGGCGACGCTGATCCAGTATTACCGGATGCCGCTGCCGATGCTGATCTCGTATCGGGGCGAACTGCGCGAACCCATCGCCTGCCAGGTCGAGATGGCCGTTCACACCAAGGCCCTGCTGGCGCAGATGCACATCCCGACCTACCATTTCCACCATCAGGAAGACGTGGCCGAGCTGGATGCGATCCTGAAATACACCTTCATGTGCAACAAGCCCGTCGCGATCCTGACCGACGCCAATTTCTGGGGAGGCTATGGCGACCAATGATCCGTTCTGAAATCCTGAAGGAAATCGCCCCGATCCTGCGTGACCAACTAGTCGTGTGCAACATCGGCATCCCCAGCCAGGAACTGCATGCCATCGACGATCAGCCCACCAATTTCTACATGCTGGGCACGATGGGGTTGGCCTCGAGCATCGGTCTGGGGCTGGCGCTGGCCCAGCCAAAACCGGTGATCGTCATCGACGGCGACGGCTCGATCCTGACCAATCTGGGGACGCTGCCGACCATCGCCAACAACGTGGCCGACAACTATATCCTGCTGATCATCGACAACGGTTCCTACGGCTCGACCGGTGATCAGCCGACCTATGCGGGGCAGAAGACCTCGCTGGCCAAGATGGCCGAAGCGGCGGGCTGCGAGCGCGTGATCGAATGCCAGGCCGAAGAGACCGGCCGCGTGCTGCAAGAGGCGCTGGACGCCCGCCAGATGACCATCATCGTCAGCAAATGTGAAAGCGGAAACGCCAAGATGCCGCCGATCACGATGGACCCGGTCGTCATCCGCGACCGCTTCATGAAGGCCGTTCAGGCCTGATGGGCGCAAGCGCCATCCACAGCGCCGAAGATGCCCGCCGGTTGGCCCGGCGGCGTCTGCCGTGGATGGTGTTCGACTATATCGACGGGGCCGCCGGGTCCGAGGCCGGCGCCCGGCGCACCCGAGCGGCGCTGGACGCGATGACCTTGCGGCCCCGGATCCTGCGCGATGTCAGTACCCGGTCTCTGGCGACCCGCGTGTTCGGGCAACCGGCCGAAAGGCCCTTCGGCATTGCGCCCATGGGCATGTGCAACCTGTCCGCACCGGGCGCCGACCTGATGCTGGCGCGGCTGGCGGCGCAATACCGGGTGCCGTTGGGCGTTTCCACGGTGGCCTCGACACCGATGGAGGTGCTGATCGAAGAGGCCCGGGGCCATGCCTGGTTTCAGCTGTATTTCAGCGGCGATGGCAGCGGCACGTTCAAGCTGGTCGATCGGGCAAAGGCCGCGGGCTACAAGACCCTGATCCTTACGGTTGACGTGCCCGAAGTCGGCCGCCGCCCGCGCGAACTGCGCCACGGCTTCCGCATGCCGTTCCGGATCGGGCCGCGGCAGTTTCTGGATTTCGCGCTGCATCCGCGCTGGTCGATCTCGAGCCTGCTGCAGGGCAAGCCGCAGATGGCGAATTTCCTGATGGAGGGGTTCGCGTTCGACCGCACCGAAAGCCGTGCAAAGGCCGATTGGGACACGCTGGCGCGGTTGCGGGATCGGTGGCCGGGCAAGCTGGTGGTCAAGGGCGTACTGGATGTTGAAGACGCGGTTGCGCTGAAGGCTGCCGGTGTCGACGCCATTCAGGTCTCGAGCCACGGCGCCCGTCAGTTGGAGAGCGCGCCCGCGCCGATCTCGGTCCTGCCGCAGATACGGGCGGCGGTCGGCGAAGACTATCCGCTGTTCTACGACAGCGGCCTGCGGTCGGGTGAAGATGCGCTCAAGGCGCTGATGGCTGGTGCCGATTTCCTGTTCTTTGGGCGTGTCCTGCAATTCGCCATCGCGGCGGGCGGCGAGGCCGCCCTGCACCGTTTGTGGGAGGTACTGTCCGAGGAGATGGACATCGCCATGGCCCAGATCGGCGTCACCTCGCTGCGCGGGGTTCGAGGTGGCCGGGGCGAGTGAAAGACCGGCGCGCCGAACGCGCCGGTCGGCCGTCAAACGCCGTCAGCCGAACACGCGACCCAACGCGCCATCCACGGCGTCGGTGATCTGGTCAATGTCGTCTGCCGTTGCGATCAGGGCCGGCGAGAAGCACAGCGTGTTGTTCTTGCCCGGAACCGAGCGGTTGGTGACGCCGATGATCACGCCCTGCGCCATGCAGTCGGCCACGACCGCCTGGGCCAGTTTCTCGTTCACCGGTTCCTTGGTCGCACGATCCGCCACCAGTTCGGCCCCCAGAAACAGGCCCTTGCCGCGCACGTCGCCGATGACCTTGTGCTTGTCCATCAGCGCCCGCAGGTTGCCCATCATGCGATCCCCCATCGCGGCGCAGTTGGCCAGCAGGTTCTCGTCTTCGATGATGCGCATGTTCTCGATCGCCGCCGCCGGCCCTGCGGTGCAGCCGCCAAAGGTCGAGATGTCGCGGAAGTAGTTCATCGGATCGTCGGCATTGTCCTTGAACATGTCAAAGACTTCTTCGGTGGTCACCATGCAGGCAATCGCCGCATAGCCCGAGGCCACGCCTTTGGCCATGGTCACGAAATCGGGTTTCACGCCATATTGCTGGTACCCGAACCAGGTGCCGGTGCGACCCACGCCGCAGACGACCTCGTCGATATGCAGCAGGATGTCGTATTTCTTGCAGATCTCCTGCACGCGCTGCCAATAGCCCTCGGGCGCTTCGATCACGCCGCCGCCGGCGGTTACCGGCTCAAGGCACAGCGCGCCCACGGTGTCGGGGCCTTCGCGCAGGATTACGGCTTCGATCTGATCGGCGGCCCATTCGCCAAAGTTCTCGTCAGGTGCGCCGTCCAGTTCGTGCTTGCGGTATTCCATGCAGTGCGGAACGCGTACGAAATCTGGCGCGAAGGGGCCGTATTGCGCATTTCGCTCGTCCTGGCCGCCCGCCGACATCGCGGCCAAGGTCGAGCCGTGATAGTCGCGGTCGCGATACAGGATCTTGGTCTTCTTGCCGTCGTATTTCTTGTGGGCGATCTGACGGACCATCTTGAACGCCTTCTCGTTCGCCTCGCTGCCCGAGTTCGTGTAGTAGACCCGGCTCATGCCCGGCATCTTCTCGATCAGCTTTTCGGCAAAGATCGCGCCAGGGATCGAGCCCGCCGACTGGGCGAAATAGCACAGCTTCATCAACTGGTCGTAGACGGCCTTGCAGATGGATTCGCGGCCATAGCCCACATTCACCGTCCAGACGCCGCCCGAGACGGCATCCAGGTGTTCCTTGCCCTTTTGATCCCAGACGCGCATGCCCTTGCCTTCGACGATAATGCGCGGATCGTTCGTCTCAAACGGCTTGTGCTGGATCAGGTGGTGCCAGATATGGGCGCGGTCGGCCTCGACCACGCGGGAAAGATCGTTTTCGTTGAACGTGCCGTCCATGACATGTCCTTTCACTAAGATGCGACGCGCAGGAATCACGAGACCCGGCGGGCGCGGATGAACCAGATACCGCAGATCAGCCCGAAAGCCCGGTACGCAGTAGGGCCAGATTACCCGATCGCGTAGCTCCAGTATATTCGCCGCACGTAGTTTTACGGGTTTGTTTTGCGGCAACCTTTGTGCTCAATACGAAAAATCCGACGATTTGGGGAGGAGAGGCGGATGGCGACCCACAACATCTATCAGCGCGATCTTGACAAGTGCCCGGCCAATTTCACGGCCCTGTCCCCGCTCAGCTATATCGAGCGGACGGCAGCCGTTTACCCTGACTATCCGGCCGTGGTTTATGGCGACCGACGCTACAGCTGGGCGCAGACCTATGCGCGTTGCCGCCGGTTGGCCAGCGCGCTGGCCGCGGGTGGGGTGGGCACGGGCGATACGGTATCGATCATCGCCGCCAACATCCCCGAAATGTACGAGGCCCATTTCGGCGTGCCAATGGCAGGCGCGGTGTTGAACGCGATCAACACAAGGCTGGACGCACCGATCATCGCCTTCATCCTGAACCACGCCGAATCCAAGGTGCTGCTGGTCGATCCCGAATTCTCGGGCGTGGTGAAGCAGGCGCTGGAGCAGGTTGATCACGACATTCTGGTCATCGATATCGAGGATCCGAGTTTCGATGGTGGTGAAAAACTGGGCGCGCTGACCTATGACGCCCTACTGGCCGAGGGCGACCCGGAATTCGACTGGTCGCTGCCGCAGGACGAGTGGGACGCTATCACGCTGAACTATACCTCGGGCACCACTGGCAACCCCAAGGGGGTGGTCTATCACCACCGTGGCGCGGCGCTGAACGCCACCTCGAACATCCTGACCTGGGGCATGCCGCAGCATTCGGTCTATCTGTGGACGCTGCCGATGTTCCACTGCAACGGCTGGTGTTTCCCCTGGACCATGGCCGCGAATGCGGGCACGTCCGTGTGCCTACGTGCCGTGCGGGATGAGCCGATCTACAAGGCCTTCCGGGACGAGAAGGTCACCCATTTCTGCGGCGCGCCGATCGTGCTGAACATGCTGGCCAACGCGCCCGATCACCTCAAGGACTTCGATCATGAGATCAAGGTGATGACCGCAGGCGCCCCGCCCCCCGCCGCGGTGATCGCCGCGATGGAGGGGATGGGCATCGAGGTCACCCATGTCTATGGCCTGACCGAAACCTACGGGCCGTCGGTCGTCTGCGCGTGGAAGGACGAATGGAATGACAAGCCCGCCGAAGAACGGGCCGCGCTCAAGGTGCGGCAGGGGGTGAAATACGTCGCCCTGTCCGGGCTGATGGTGGCCGATCCGGAAACGCTCGAACCGGTGCCGGCCGATGGCGAGACCATGGGCGAGATCTTCATGCAGGGCAACATCGTGATGAAAGGGTATCTCAAGAACCCCGAGGCCACGCAGAAAGCCTTTCGCGGCGGCTGGTTCGCCTCGGGCGATCTGGGGGTGATGCATCCCGACGGCTATATCGCGCTGAAGGACCGGTCAAAGGACATCATCATTTCGGGGGGCGAAAACATCTCGTCGGTCGAGGTCGAGGATATCCTCTACAAGCACCCCGCCGTGATGGAGGCCGCCGTGGTCGCCAAACCGGACGAGAAATGGGGCGAGACGCCTTGCGCCTTTGTCGAACTGAAGCCGGGCGCCGAGGCGACCGAGGCCGATCTGATCGCGTTCTGCCGCGACCACATGGCCCATTTCAAAGCGCCCAAGACGGTGATGTTCGGGCCGCTGCCCAAGACATCGACGGGCAAGATCCAGAAATTCAAGCTCAGGGAACAGGCGCGGGTGCTGGGCTAGGCGCCCAGCCGGTCAAAGATCGACAGGTCCAGGTCCAGCATCTCGCCCATCCAGATCGCCCGATCGCGGTGGTCGGGCAGGTGTTCGCCGGTTTCGGGGTGGGTGAACACGGTCAGCCCCTGCCGGTTCAGCATCAGCCACGGGATCACTTTGTCGAAGGCTTCGGCGGCAAAGCTCAACTGGCAGCTCCAGCGCGGGTGGGGGCCGACATTGCGGCTGTGCATGTGGCCCATCTGGGCGGGGAACAGGCGTGCAGCCTCCTCGCAGACACGGCGGGCGGTGTCCTGCGTTTCGGCGTCGAAATAGACATGGGCGTGATAGCCGGTGATCTGTGGCATCGGGGGTCTCGTGCGGTGATTTCCGGCACAAGGCTAGGCCCGATCGGCGCCGGTGCACAGACGCATCGGCACACAGACCCTGTGCGCGGCTCAGCCTGGCGCGTGGGCGTCCGGGTGGGCCGCTGCAAAGGCGGGGTGGTCGGCACAGGTCGCCTCGACCGCCAGAATGCGCGGCATGTCCGACAGATCGACCTGCCAGCGCCGGGCGTTGTACATCTGCGGGATCAGGCACAGATCGGCCAGCCCGGGCGCCGGTCCCGTGCAATAGGGGGCTTGTTCGAACTCGGCCAGCATCGCCTCAAAGGCCATCAGGCCGGGGCGGATGAAATGGCGCATCCAGTCGCCGGGCATGTCGCCCCGTCCGCCGCTCAACTGCGTGGCGTGGCGGGCGACCTTCAGGTTGCAGACCGGGTGCAGATCCACTGCAATGGATTGGGCCAGCGCCTGCGCCTTGGCCCGCGCAACCGGTTCGTCCGGCAGCAGGTTCAGGGCCCGCGTCCGGTCGAGATAGTCCAGAATGGCCAGCGACTGGGTCAGCTGCACGCCGTCGATTTCGAGCACCGGCACAAAGCCCTGCGGGTTTCGGGCCAGATGCGCGGGCGCGGTCTGCTCGCCCTTGACCAGATCGACGGTCTGCGCGCGATAGGCGATCCCGGCCAGGTTCAACGCGATGCGCACCCGGTAGCTGGCCGAGGACCGCCAGTAGTCATACAGGACGACGTCACTCATCGGGCTTTGGCCGCGTCGATTGCCTGTTTCAGGATGGTCCGGTCACCGATGTGATTGGCCAGCACCAGCACCAGCCGCGCATTCAGCGCATCGCTTTCGGCCTTGTCCAGACCGTCGTGCGCGGCCAGTAGATCGGCATAGAAATCATCCGCGCCGTCGATATTCGGGGTGAGGATCAGTTCATCCATTGTGCCTACTCCTTGCCGATGGCCCGGCGGATCGCCTGCCGGAACGCGTTGTCTTCATAGCTGTCGCGCCGCGCCGCCACATGCTGGTCGGGCCGGATCAGATAGACCGCGCCTGCCGCGTCGCCCAGATACCGCCGCTTCAGCGCCAGCGTCCGGTCATCCTTGACCGACAGCGCCAGCCGCTCGACCATCACGCCCTCTTCCTCGATCCTGTCTGGGGCGTCGGCGTCGATGGTCAACAGGGTGAACTTGCCCGCCAGCTTGGGCAACAGGAACGCATCCCCCAGCGGAGCATCGGGGCAGGGCGAGCCGGGGCGCGTTTCGGCCGGACCATTCAGCGCATCGGCCGAATTCAGCGGCGAGCCGTCATAAGTGCAGGGCACGCTCAGCCGGCCGGAATTCACCAGCGGGCGGGCGAACTCGTAATGTTCGCTCAGGTCCAGAACCGCGTCGCGCAGGATGCGCGACATTTCCGATTTCGGCGTGATGAAATCGGTCGAGCGGGTCGAGTTCAGGATGTTCTCGTCCGCGCCATGGATGCGCTCGACATCATAGCTGTCCAGCAGTCTGTCGGGCGCGGTGCCGTCAAGGACCATCTTCAGCTTCCAACACAGGTTGTCGGTGTCCTGCAGGCCCGAATTGGCCCCACGCGCGCCGAAGGGGCTGACCTGATGGGCGCTGTCGCCAGCAAACAGGACGCGGCCGTGGCGGAATTTTTCCATCCGGCGGCACTGGAAGGTATAGATGCTGACCCATTCCAGCTCGAACTGGACATCCTCGCCCAGCATCGCCTTGAGGCGCGGGATCACGTTTTCGGGGCGCTTTTCCCGTTCCTTGTCGATGTCCCAGCCCAGTTGCAGGTCGATGCGCCAGACGTTGTCGGGCTGTTTGTGCAGCAGCGCCGACTGGCCGCGGTTGAAGGGCGGGTCGAACCAGAACCAGCGCTCGGACGGGAAATCGGCCTCCATGACCACATCGGCGATCAGGAAGTTGTCCTCGAACACGCGGCCCACGAAATCCAGCCCCAGCATCCGGCGGGTGGGTGAGTTTGCCCCGTCACAGGCGATCAGCCAGTCCGCCTCGACGGTGTACGACCCCTCGGGCGTTTCGACCTCGAGCTTGACGTGGTCGTCATGGGTGCCGATCGCCTCGACCTTGTTGCGGCCACGGATCTCGATCGGTACGCCCTGGGCCTGTAACTCGCGGACCCGTTCGACCATGAACTGCTCAAAGTAGTATTGCTGAAGGTTGATGAAGGCCGGATGGGCATAGCCCTCATCGGGCTGCAGGTTGAATTCATAGACCTTGCGGTCGTCGAAAAACACCTTGCCCGTGTTCCACAGCACGCCCTTGTCCACCATCGGGCGGGCGCAACCCAGCCGGTCGGCGATTTCCAGCGTGCGCTGGGCGAAACAGATTGCGCGGCTGCCGAAACTGACCTTGTCGTTGTCGTCCAGCACCACCACCTCGACGCCCTGCTGGGCCAGGTCGATGGCGGCAGCCAGCCCGACCGGGCCCGCGCCGATCACGATCACCTGATGCCGCACCGGGGTGGGGGCATCCTGATCGGGGCTGCGGGCATAGGCATAGAGCGGCTGTTCAAAAATCTTGTTCATGGGCTCTCTCCCCAAGTTCTGTGCGCCGGGCGCACAACCTCCGCCCACCGGCGCGGGGCGCCGATGGCTCTCCTCCATGGTTGCATCGTTTTCAGGCCGGCGACACGATCTGGATCAAGTCGCCGGGCCATTTCTCAGCCCTGCAGGGCCTCCCACATCTCCAGATCGCGCTGGGCGGTCCAGATGCGCGGGGTGTCGATGCCGCGCGCCTCGTCATAGGCACGGGCCACGTTGAAGGGCAGGCAGTGCTCGTAGATGGCATAGTCCGAGAATTTCGGATCGCACTCCGCCCGCACTGCGTCCCAGGCCTCTTTCAGGCTGCCGCCGCGCGCGGCCACCTTTGCCGCCGGGCGATAGGTGCTTTCGACGAAGTCGCGGGTGTTCTCGATGGCGGCATTCACCATTTCCTTACCGACCAGCGCATCGCCGCGCCCCGGCGCGATGGCATCCACGTCGAACCACTGGATCTGATCCAGCGTGTCGCCCCAGTCGCCGAAATGCCCGTCGCCGCAATAGCAGGCCGAGTGATATTCGACGATGTCGCCGGTGAACATCACGTTCTGGTCGGGCACGTGGATCACGATGTCGCCGGCCGTATGCGCCCGCCCCAGATGCATCAGATCGACCCGGCGGTTGCCCAGATAGACCGTCATCGTATCGCTGAACGTGGTGGTGGGCCAGGTCAGGCCGGGGATGCTTTCATGCCCTTCGAACAGGCGCGGAAAGCGCTGGAACTCGCTGTCCCAGTCCTCTTGACCGCGCTCGACGACCATGGCGCGGGCCATGTCCGACATGATGATCTGTTGCGCGCCGAAGGCGCTGGCGCCCAGCACGCGGACCGCGTGGTAATGGGTCAGCGCCACATGGGTGATCGGCTTGTCGGTTACGGACCGGATGCAGTCGATCACCTTCTGCGCCAGGCGCGGCGTGGCCTGGGCCTCGACCACCATCACGCTGTCATCGCCGACGATCACGCCCGAGTTCGGGTCGCCCTCGGCGGTGAAGGCGTACAGACCTTCACCCACCTCGGTGAACGAGATTTTCTTTTCGGTCATGTCCCCCTGGGACGCGAATGCCTTGGCCATGTGGCGCTCCTTATCGTGCGTATGGGTCTTCAAGGGCGGGCAGCACCGTGCCGGTACAGTCGCCGAAGCCGATCGTGTAGCCATCGCCCCGGGCGGCGCCTTTGAGGGTCAGCGTGTCGCCGTCCTCGATGAAGCTGCGGATTTCTCCGGTCTCCAGCGTGATCGGCTCCTTGCCGCCCCAGCTGAGTTCCAGCAATGAGCCGCGGCTGTCCTTCGTCGGCCCCGAGATGGTGCCCGAGCCGAGCAGGTCGCCCACGTTCATCGGGCAGCCCGAAGTGGTGTGGTGCGCCAGTTGCTGCGCCGAGGAATAATACATTTCCTTGTAGTTGGTGCGGGCGATGGTGGTCGCCGGTTTGCCCTCGGGCGCCATCGTCACCTCCAGCTCGATGTCATAGAGCATCGGGCCACAATCCTTGAGGTGATCCAGCAGTTCGACCTCGCGCGCGGGCGTGTCGCAGCGGAAGGGGTCCAGCGCTGCCTTGGTCACGATCCAAGGCGAAATCGAGGTGGCGGTGGCCTTGGCCTGGAACGGGCCAAGCGGCTGGTATTCCCATGCCTGGATGTCGCGCGCCGACCAGTCGTTCAACAGGACATAGCCAAAGATGTGATCGTCGGCCTCCTGCACCGTGATAGGGCCGTCGGATGGGGTGCCGACGATGGCGCCCATCTCCAGCTCGATGTCGAAACGACGGCTGGGCAGGAAGGCGGGGCGATCGTGGTCGGGCGATTTCAACTGCCCCCAGGGGCGGCGGATATCGGTGCCCGAAACCACCACCGACGAGGCCCGGCCGTTGTAGCCGATGGGGATGTGCAGCCAGTTGGGCGGCAGAGCGTTTTCCGGGCCGCGGAACATGGTGCCGACGTTCATGGCGTGGTGCTTGCCCGCGTAGAAATCGGTGTATTCGCTGACGGCAAAGGGCATGTGCAGTTGGGCCTCGGCTTGCGGAACCAGCAGCGGTTCGACCTTGTCCTGTTCTTTCGACCCCTTCGCCAGCATGGCGGTCAGCCGCTCGCGCAGCGCGGCCCAGACGGCCGGCCCCTGTTCCATCAGCGGGTTCCAGAAGGGCAGATCGAACAGCGGCTCGTCGCCCAGCGTGATCAGCCCCTCGGCCTCGGCTGCGGACACGTCAAGTATCATGTCCCCGATGGCCACGCCGCAGCGCGGCTCAGTGCCCTCGGTCGAAAAGACGCCATAGGGCAGGTTGTTCAGCGGAAACGGGTGGTTCGCGTCATTGGCCGAGGCCACCCAGGATTTCATCAAAGGCATTGCGTTTCCTTGTGCGGTGCAGTGGCCGTGGGGCCACCGGTGTCATTTCTTGCCGGGCGTGCCGTCGAATTTCTTTTCCAGATCCGTCCAGCAATCGATGTAGTCATCCTGCAGCGGCGCCTCGTTCGCGGCAAAGGCGGTCAGATGCTGCGGAAAGCGAGTCTCGAACATGAAGGACATGGTGTTGTCCAGCTTGTCCGGCCCCAGATTGGCGTTGGACGCCTTTTCAAAGGCTTCCTTGTCGGGTCCATGCGGGATCATCATGTTGTGCAGGCTCATCCCGCCCGGCACGAAGCCCTGCGGCTTGGCGTCGTACTGGCCATAGATATTGCCCATCAGCTCGGACATGATGTTCTTGTGGTACCACGGCGGGCGGAACGTGTCCTCCATCACCATCCAGCGTTCGCGGAACAGGACGAAATCGATATTGGCCGTGCCCGGTACGCCCGAAGGCGCGGTCAGCACGGTAAAGATTGACGGATCGGGGTGGTCGAACAGGATGGCTCCGACCGGGCAATAGGTGCGCAGGTCGTATTTGTACGGCGCGTAGTTGCCGTGCCAAGCCACCACGTCCAGCGGGCTGTGGCCGATCTTGGTGGTGTGGAACTGGCCGCACCACTTGATCGTCACGGTCGAGGGCACTTCGCGGTCTTCGAACGCGGCCACGGGCGCCTTGAAGTCACGCGGATTGGCCATGCAGTTGGCGCCGATCGGGCCGCGGCCCGGCAGCTCGAATTTCTGGCCGTAGTTCTCGCAGACGAAGCCTCGGCAGGGGCCTTCCAGCACCTCGACCCGGTACACCAGTCCGCGCGGGATGATGGCGATCTCCTTGGGTTCGAGGTCGATGATGCCCAGCTCGGTCGCAAAGCGCAGCCGGCCTTCCTGCGGCACCACTAGCAGCTCGGAATCGGCCGAGAAGAAATAGTCGTCCACCATCGATTCGGTGACCAGATAGATATGGCTTGCCATGCCGACCTGGGTGTTCACGTCCCCGGCGGTGGTCATGGTGCGCATGCCAGTCAGCCAGGTCAGCGGTTGGTCGGAATGGGGCACCGCGTCCCAGCGGTACTGGCCCAGGCTGATCACGTCCGGATCGACATTCGGGGCGCTTTTCCAATACGGCAGGTCGATCTTTTCATAGCGGTGCGAATGCTTGACCGACGGCCGGATGCGATAGCACCAGGTGCGCTCGGGCGGGTTGGCGGTGAAGGCGGTGCCGCTGAGCTGTTCGCCGTAAAGGCCATAGTTGCATTTCTGCGGGCTGTTCATGCCCTGCGGTAGTGCGCCCGGCAGCGCCTCGGTTTCAAAGTCATTTCCAAAGCCGGGCATATAGCCTGCATGGGTGCCAACGGGCGTGCTGGCTTGGGTCAGAGCGTGCGGGTCAGTCGGACGATTCATCGGGGTTCCTCCGTTTGCTGCTTGTCGGATAATAGTTGATTTTGTAACTAACAAGCATGACACAGCCAGATTCCGCCGAAAAAGATGACTTCGACCTGCGAAATTTCCTGCCCTTCCTGCTCAACCAGGCGGCCGAGGAAAGCTCGTTGGATTTTCAGAAGGTCTACAAGAACCGCTATGGGATGCTGCGCACCGAATGGCGCGTGTTGTTCCACCTGGGCAATTACGGAGAGATGACCGCCAAGCAGATCGGGGAACGTGCCAAGATGCACAAGACCAAGATCAGCCGCGCGGTGCATAAGCTGGAACAGCGCCGATACCTGCGGCGCACCCGCGACGAAAACGACCGCCGGATGGAGCGGCTGACCCTGACCCCCGCCGGTCTGGCAGTGTACCGCGAATTGCGCGACATCGCCCGCGACTATGACGCCCGGCTGGCGGGCATGTTCACCACGGGCGAGGCGGCGCTGTTGCGGATGATGCTGCGGCGGCTGGCCGGGATGGACTGACCTCTGGTATTCTGGCCCCGCAACCCCCAAGTGGGGGGTCAGACCAGACGGAGCCCCAAGATGCCATCCACCGACCCCAAAGCCCGCGCCGATGACCTGATTGGATGGTTGCTGGACCGGGGGCTGGAAGGGGCCGAACAGTCGGAAATACTCGAAGGCTATTGCCTGCGGCTTGTGGATGCGGGCGTTCCCCTTATGCGGTTTCACGCCGCCCAGAGCGCCTATCACCCCATTTATGGCGGCACCGGCTTCAACTGGTACCGTGACGAAGGGGGCAGCGTCGAGAATTACGAGCACCGCGAGGAATTGCCCGATCAGTGGGTTTCAAGCCCGCTCTACGCGATGCTGCAGAGCGGGGCGAAGGAGCTGCGTGAAAGGTTGAAAGATCAGAACGAACCCAGCCGATTTCCGTTTCTGAACGAACTGCACCAGAAAGGCGCCACCGATTACTTTGCATCCGGTCTGGTTCTGCAGAAGGTCGAGCCCGAAAACCGGATTGCCCTGGACCAGATGCCCGAGGGCGTTCTGATGTCCTGGACGACGGACCATGCCGAGGGGTTCGAGGAAATTCACCTGGATCTGATCCGATATGCCCTGCCGCATCTGGGGCTGGCCTTAAAATCGGCCTCGAACCGAAAAATGGCGCAGGATCTGCTGCGCGTCTATTTGGGGGGGGATGCGGGTCGGCGCGTGTTGTCGGGGGAAATCCGGCGCGGATCGTTGCAGCAGATCGACGCCGTGATCTGGAATTTCGACCTCGAGGGCTTTACCGGCCTCGCCGAACGCCTTCCCGGGTCGGACATCATCGCAATGCTGAACGACTATCTGGCCGTGGCGGTCGAGGTCGTTCAGGGCTGTGGCGGCAATATCCTGAAATTCATGGGCGACGGTCTGATGGCCATGTTCGACGTGGGCGAGATTGACGAGGACGCCCGCGCCGCGCTGGCCGCTGTGACTGTTCTGCAAGAGCGCGTTGCGGTGCTCAACGCGGAACGGGCCGCCGCCGGCTTACCGATCGCCAATTTCACCCTTGCCCTGCATTCGGGCGAAATCCTGTATGGCAATATCGGCGCTGAAAGCCGGCTGGATTTCACCGTGATCGGACCGGCGGTGAACCAGGCTGCGCGCATCGCAGGCATGCACCGGTCGCTGGACCGGCGTATCTTGATATCGGATGACGTTGCCCGCGCCGCTCAGCCCTGCGAACAGGAACTGATTTCGGTCGGGCGCTACATGCTGCGCGGCGTTCCCGAGCCCAAAGAGCTGTTCACGATCTACGCGCCGACGGCTTAGAAATCGATCTCGACCCCTGGCAGGTTCAGTTCGCGCATCATGTCGCGCAGCTCCTGCCGGGCGGCGATATTCGAGATGTTGAGCTGTTTCACCCCGACATCCTTGAGGTCCAGCAGAGTCAGCCCACGCGGGAACAGTTCGCGAAAGATCACACGCTCGGAAAAGCCCGAGGCAACGCGGAAGCCGATCCGTTTCGACAGCATCTCGATGGCGCGCTGCATCTTTTCCTTGTTGACCATGCGCTGGGTGCCCACGCGGTTGCGCACCACGACCCAGTCTATGGGCTTCAGCCCTGCCTGCGCCCGAAGTTGCCGGGCGTTCCACACCATCTCGGAATAGACCGAGGGGCCGAGGATCTTTTCGCCCTTCGAGTCGATCCGCGCCAGAAGGTCGAAATCAATGAAACTGTCGTTCAGCGGCGTGATCAGCGTGTCGGCCAGCGAATGGGCCACCTGGCTAAGCCTTGTGTGTGACCCGGGGCAGTCGATCAGGATGAAATCGCTGTCGCTTTCCAGCTCGGCCACGGCGGCGGACAGGCGGTGGTCATAAATATTCTCGCCGGGTTTGAGCTTGCTTGCGTCGATCTCGGGCAGGTCGTGGTGGCGCGGGCTGGGCAGGTCCAGATGCTCGTTGGCCATGAAATTGCGCCGGTTCTCGAAATACCGGCCCAGGCTGCGCTGCCGCAGATCCAGATCCAGCGTGCTGACCTTGTGTCCCAGCCGCGCCAGCGCGGTGGCAACATGCATGGAGACGGTCGATTTGCCTGCGCCGCCCTTTTCGTTCCCCACCACGATGATATGTGCCATGCCAGTGTTCCCCGGTTCCGTCGTGTTTGACTACACGTTGTTTGCAGCCACTATATGTTGTGTGTGCGCCAAAGGAAAGCGGTCGAATCGGCTTCCTGCGTCAAGATCAGGCACTGTCATTTGGGGGCGGACGCCTTGGACCACCAAAGACGACCCGACCACCCGCGCGTCAGAGAAAGGGACGGCCGATGATCCTGCACTGCGTTTTCTTCACCTTTCGCACCGACGCGCCGCAGCAGGCGCGGCGGGATGTGGTGCAAGGGCTCTCGGATTTGTGCGCCGAGTTGGCCGGCGCGATTGGGTTCGACTATGGCCCCAACCGCGATTTCGAGGGCAAGTCGCAGGCCTGGCGCGACGGCTTCGTGATCCGGTTTGCCGATGCCGAGGCGCTGCGTGTCTATGCAGAACATCCGGTGCATCGGCAATTGGGCGGCCAACTGTGTGCATTGTGCGAGAATGGAGCCGAGGGGATCATCGTGTTCGATCTAGACGTGCCCGACAATTGAGCCATACAAATAAAAAAGGCCGTCCCGACGGGACGGCCTTGAAACGCGATAGCGTGGGATCAGAAGCCCAGACCTTCGTATTTCTTCTTGAATTTCGACACACGGCCGCCCGCGTCCATCAAGCGCGACGAACCGCCGGTCCAAGCCGGGTGCGAGGACGGGTCGATTTCCAGGGCCAGCTGGTCGCCCTCGGCGCCCCAGGTGGATTTCATCTGAACCACGGTGCCGTCGGTCATCTTGACGTCGATGATGTGGTAATCGGGGTGGATGTCTTTTTTCATGGGTCCGCTCCTTACGCTTCGGCCTCGGCGTCAGCCTTGGGCTTGTAGTTGGTGACCTCTGCGATCCGGGCCGATTTGCCGCGGCGCGAGCGCAGGTAGTACAGTTTGGCGCGGCGGACGCGGCCGCGGCGGACAACGGTGATGCTGTCGATGTTGGTCGAATACAGCGGGAACACGCGTTCCACGCCTTCGCCGAACGAAATCTTGCGGACGGTGAACGAACCGGCAATGCCATTGCCGTTCTTGCGCGCGATGCAGACGCCTTCGTAGTTTTGCACGCGGGTGCGCGAGCCTTCGGTCACCTTGTAGCCGACACGGATGGTGTCACCGGCTTTGAAATCGGGGATCTCTTTCCCCAGGGCGGCAATCTGTTCCGCCTCAAGCTGTGCGATCAGGTCCATCGCAGGTACTCCTATCTGCTCGTGGTTGGTCCACGAAGTTGGCACGGCCCGAGAGCTCTTGGTCTTCCCCGGGTCCCGCTTGCGCAGCCCGCCAGAGATCAGGTCGACTGTTCCTTTCGTGCGGTTTCGTGTGCAGCTTCCCCGATCCGAAGAAAGCCGGGTGCGATCCTGCGACACAAACCAAAACACCGGAGTCGCCGCAGGGCGCCACCGGATTGCGCCCGTTTAGGCAATTCGCGGAGGTAGATCAAGCCCGATTCACCGGGTTTAACTGGCGCAGCGGTGAAAATCCGCCGCCGTGGAACGCAAATGTTGCGATATTCGGGCACTCAGGCATGCTGGTGATAATCGGGCAACGTTATCTGAGGCAGGACGATAGGATGCGCAAAGTCATACTCGGTGTGGCCATCGGCCTGTTGCTGCTGTCTTGCGGACGCCGCACGCCCGCGCCGCAGGTGACCGACCTGCCGGCCGGGTACGACCGCTCGGCGCCGCAGGCCCTGTATCCAGCCTTTGCCGATGCCGATCCGCATGACTGGGACCGCCGCCGACCAGAGCATTATCCCGTTCACGGGCTGGACGTGTCGCGCTGGCAGGGCCAGATCGACTGGCGCCAAGCCAAGGCCGCGGGCATCAGCTTTGTCTTCATCAAGGCGACCGAGGGCGGCGACGTGGCCGACCCGATGTTCGAAAACCACAGCAGCGGCGCGGCGGCGGCGGGTGTGCCCTGGGGCGCCTATCACTACTACTATTTCTGTCGTCCGGCGGCCGAGCAGGCCCGATGGTTCATCCGCAACGTGCCGCGTGGGGCCGACCTGCCGCATGTGCTCGACATGGAGTGGACGCCGCATTCGAAAACCTGCACTTTGCGCCCCGACGGCAAGACCGTCCGGGCCGAGGCGCAGCGGTTCCTTGATATCCTCGAACGTCACTACGGCCGCCGGCCGATCGTCTACACCACGGTCGATTTCTACGCGGACACTAGCATTGGCCGACTGCCCAAGACCGAGTTCTGGCTGCGCTCGGTCGCGGGGCATCCGCGCAATGTCTATCCCCGGGCGGTCTGGCGGTTCTGGCAGTACACGGGCACCGGGCTTGTACCGGGCGTGCAGGGGCGGGTGGACATCAACGCCTTCAACGGCTCGCCCGATCTGTGGGCGCGGTGGAAGGCCGGCAGGCCCTAGTCCTCGCCCTGTTTTTTGCGATAGGAGGCCCAAAGATCGGGGCGGCGTTCGCGGGTGATCTGTTCCGACATCTGCTGCCGCCATTCGGCGATGCGGCCGTGATGGCCCGACATCAGGACGTCGGGGATCGGGCGGCCTTTCCATTCGGCCGGGCGGGTATACTGCGGGTGTTCCAGCAGCCCCGAGGCAAAGCTCTCCTCCTCGGCCGAGGCCTGGTTGCCCAGAACGCCGGGAAGCAGCCGGACGGTGGCGTCGATCAGCGCCTGCGCGGCGATCTCGCCGCCGGTCATCACGAAATCGCCCAGCGAGACCTCTTGGATGCCGTAGTGCTCCAGCACCCGTTCATCCACGCCTTCGAACCGGCCGCACAGCAGGGTCAGGCCGTCGCAGCGGGCGAAATTCTGCATCATGCGCTGGTCCATCCGGCGGCCGCGCGGGCTGAGATAGACCAACGGCCAGTTGCCCCGCACGCCGTCCATCGTGTGTTCGATCGCCGCGCCCAGCACGTCGGCCCGCAGCACCATGCCGGCGCCGCCGCCTGCGGGCGTGTCGTCGACATTGCAATGCTTGCCGATGCCGAACTGTCGCAAATCGACGGTTTCCAGTTGCCAAAGCCCGTCTTGCAGGGCCTTGCCGGTCAGGCTTTCGCCCAGAACACCGGGAAAGGCCGAAGGGAACAGCGTGATCACCTTGGCCTTCCACACGCCGTGCAGGTCCGGCGTGGGCGTCAACAGCTCGCGCGGCTTCAGGGTGGGGCGGATGGCCTTGCGGCCGTGGGATTTGGCGGGTTTGTCCGTCATGGCTGAGGGGTCAGGCTGTTCCGGGCGTCTTCGACGATGCGGGCCTTCTGCCGGACCAGCGCCGCCTCGTCCAGCCCCGATCGGTTCAGATCCAGCATCGCCTTCAACGTGGCCTCGGGCAGGGCGGGGTTGGACCGGGTCGGCGTGATCAGCTGCGCGGCATTTTCGCGCGGCAGGTTCAGGAATTCGGCGAAGGGCGTGCCGGGGCCGAACGGGCGCTCGCGCAGTTCTTCCAGCCATTCCGTCTGCACACGGACCGACGGCAGCCGGTCACGGATCGCCTCGGCGGTTTGCTGGGGCGAGGGCAGGTCGGCCAGCTTGTCGCGGAAGGCGTCGAAATCCAGAACCAGCCGGGTGCGCTGCAGGTCGTGCGCCCACAGGCTGCGCAGCCAACTGCCGCGCTGGCGCAGCGACAGATAGACGGTGATGTCCAGCGGATCCCCCGCCAGCCGGTTGCGCACCATGTCCACGATGCAGGCCGCCAGTTCGGGCGCCGCGTCATAGCCCACCGCCGGATTGCGACTAGGCCGAAGCCCGGCGAAATTCTCCTCGCTCAGCACCAGCCCGCGCTTTTCGCCGAAATCCAGCGAGTCGAGAAGGGCATGAAACTGCGAACCGAACTCGGCCAGCGTGCCCACCGTGCCATAGAGCGAATGGCGGGTGGCCGCCTCGGACAACCCGCGCTTGCGGGTGACATAGGGCAGCACCAACGCGTGGTGTGGCCAGATGAGTTCGCGGTTTTCGAACAGAAACGACTGGGCCGCCGTGGTGCCCGTCTTGTGCAGGCCCAGATGCAGCAGGATGCGCCGCATCACAGCAGCCCTTCGGGCGGGTCGGCGACGATGCGGCCGGCCTCAAGGTCAACCGTGGGTACTGCCGCCTTTGTGAAGGGCAGCAGAACGGTGGTTTTCAGCCCCGGCCCGTGCAGTTCCAGCAGGTCGTCGGCGCCGTGGTTCTGCACTGACTTGACCTTGCCCAGCAGGGTGCCGCCGGTGTCATAGACCTCAAGCCCGATCAGGTCGGCGTGATAGAATTCGTCATCCGGCAGCGACGGCAACTGATCGCGCCGGGCAAAAAGGCGCAGCCCCTTCAGGGCGTCGGCCTGCTCCTTGGTCTCGACCCCGCCCAAGCGCGCGGCAAACCCGTTCTTGATTGCGCGCGTGATGATCAGCGGATAGCGCTCGGTGCCGGTCTCGTCGGTCAGGGGGGAGTAATTCTCAATATCCTCGGGAACCGCGCAATAGCTTTTCAGGCGGACCTCGCCGCGTACGCCGAAGGACCCGGCGATGCTGCCGACACAGATCAGATCAGTCATTGGGCATTTCCGTCGTCACACAAGTTCCGTTCATCCACCGGCCGATTTCGGCGCAGACTTCGCGTTGATTGCTGCGTTCAAAGAACACGCCCACAATAAAGGCGATCAGCAACAGGATGGGAAGGCGTATCAATCCGAACATGGCATCCTAACGCGTTTCCACCGGCAGGCTGCCGCGGCGGGACTCCCAGCCCAGAGTTTCCAGCTCGGGCGTGTCCGAGCTTTCCTCGGGCCAGCCCACGCAGAAATAGCCGATCAGCCGCCAGTCGTCGGGCACCGACAGGTCGCGGGCCAGCCGGTCGGGATCGAGGATCGAAACCCAGCCCAACCCCATCCCATGCGCGCGCAGCGCCAGCCAAAACAAAGTGACGGCCGAGACCACCGAATAGCGGCGCATTTCGGGCATGGTGCCCGCGCCCAGCCCCTGGCCCTTGTCGGTGGCGTCATCGCAGAACACCGCCAGCTGCACCGGAGCCTCTTGCATACCCGATAGCTTCAACTGGCTGTACAGATGCGCCCGGTCGCCGAAATAGCCCGCAAGCGCGGCGTCATTGGCGGCCTTGAAATTCTCCAGCGCCGCGGTACGGGCCGCGTCGCTTTCGACGCGGATCACGCGCCAGGGTTCGCTCAGACCCACCGAAGGGGCCAGCTGAAACGCGTCGAGGCAGCGCGTCAGCACTGCCTCGTCCACCGCGTCGGTGCGGAACCGGCGCACGTCGCGCCGGAGCCGCATCAACAGATCGAACTGCGTGCGGAATTCGTCGGTAAAGGCCTGATCCTGCACGCGCCCGCCTGTTTATTCTTCTGCAGCGGCTTCTTCTGCCGGAGCAGCGGCTTCGGCTGCCTTTGCGGCCTTCTCTTCGGCGCGCTCCTGGGCTTTCTTGCCCGGGGTGCCCTTCTTGGGGTTGTTGCGCTCGGTCTTCTCCTTGGCGCCGGCGGCTTCCAGCATGCGGGCGATCCGGTCGGTCGGCTGCGCGCCCTGGTCCAGCCAGTACTGGATGCGCTCCATGTTCATCTTCACGCGCTCTTCGCTGTCTTTCGGCAGCAGCGGGTTGTAGGTGCCCAGCTTCTCGATGAAGCGGCCGTCACGCGGCATGCGGCTGTCCGCTGCAACGATGCGGTAGAAGGGGCGCTTTTTCGAGCCGCCACGGGCCAGACGAATTTTCATTGCCATTGTGGTATCTCCTTTGGATGGCGTTGGCCGGATTGCTCCGGCTATTTCTGGTGTTTGCTGAACCTCGGGTTCACTTCTGGTGTTTGTTGAACCTCTGGTTCACTTCTGGTGTTTCTTGTGGTGTCGAATGACTTCCTGAATGATGAAATTCAGGAAAGCCTTGGCAAAATCGGGGTCCAGATCCGCCTCTTTCGCCAGGTCTTCAAGCCGTGCGATCTGCGCGGCCTCGCGCGAGGGATCGGACGGGGGAAGGTCGTGTTCGGCCTTGAGCTTGCCAACGGCCTGGGTGTGCTTGAACCGCTCGGCCAGCGTATAGACCAGGATCGCGTCCAGCCGGTCGATGCTTTCGCGGTGGTCTTTCAGCAAGGCCGCGGCCCGCGTCACGGGATTGTTCATTGGCCGGTCCTTTCGGTGTTCAGATCGGTCGTTGACGTGTCGAGTTTCGGGTGCCGCCAGATCTGTGCGGACTTGCCCAGCACTTCGCCCTCGCGCTCGTAGGTCGCGCCGAGGCGCTGTGCCAGAGCGCGCGAACGGTCATTGGCGTGGGCGATATAGCTGATGACGCCGTTCAGTCCCTGATGGCGCGCCGCGTGGTCGCGGGCGGCCTGCGCGGCCTCGAAGCCCAGCCCCTTGCCCTCGGCCTGTTCCATGAGGGTCCAGCCCAGCTCGGGTTCGTCCCAGCCCGGTACATCGATCATGCCGGTCCAGCCCACGAAAGCGCCGCTGGCCTTTTCGGTCAGGTGCCACAGGCCATAGCCACGAAGTGCCCAGTGGCCCAGACGGTTCGCCAGCACGCTCCAGCAGTCTGCCGCATCCCTTGGCCCGCCCACCATGTGGCTGCGCTCGGTCGCGTAGAAGGCGGTCATGGCCGGAAGGTCGTCCAGATGCGGCGCCCGCAGGATGAGGCGCTTGGTCTCAAGGGTTGGGATGGCGACGGTCGTCATGCGTAGGCCTCCATCCCGCCATCGCCGTCGCCGGGCAGGTGGCGATAGACCAGAACCGGCTCGCCGACCCCGGCCTCGGCCCGCAGATCGCGCTGGGCGCCCAGGCGCTCGGCCACGCGGGCCGAGGCCGCGTTGTCGTGGTCTACATAGCTGACCAGTGACGGCAGGGCCTGCGGACCCAGTGCAAAGTCGCGGGCGGCTTCGGCCGCTTCGGTTGCGATGCCACGCCCTTCGGCGGCTTCGGTCAGCAAATAGCCCAACTCGTGCTCGCGGTCGCCGAATTCCATGCCGATCGACACGAAGCCCAGCACCTGACCGCCTGCACGGTCCTCGATGGCCCACATTCCCGCGCCACGCAGCAGCCAGCCCGCGACGTATTGCGAGAAATCCAGCCAGGCCGCCTGCCGGTCAAACGGGCCGTCCATGTGTTCGGCGCGGTCCGACATCAGGATTTCGGCATAGGTGTCGAAATCCCCGATCCGCGGCGCGCGCAGCACCAGCCGCGCGGTCTCCAGCCGCGGCAAGTCCGCCGCCACCCGCGCCGACAGGGCGGCAGCGGGGCCGGAGGCCGGAGCCTCCCAGGGATATGCGACGGGCGCGGTCACTTACTTCTTCTTTCCGAATCCGCTCAGGCCGGGGGGCAGGGCCATGCCGCCGCCCATGCCGGGCATGCCGCCGGGCACCTTGCCGCCCATCGCCTTGGCCGCGGCTTCCAGCGCCTTGGGGTCCATGCCGGCGGCCATTTCCTCGGGGCTGGGCCCGCCTTTGCCGAACATGCCCTTCATGGCCTGTTTCAGCATCTTGCCTTTGCCCATCTTGCCCATCTTCTTCATCATGTCCGACATCTGTCGGTGCATCTTGAGCAGCTTGTTGACGTCGCTGACCTCCATGCCCGAACCGGCCGCGATGCGTTTCTTGCGGCTGGCCTGCAGCAGCGCGGGGTTGGCGCGTTCCTTCTTGGTCATCGACTGGATCATGGCGATCTGCTGGCGCAGGATCCGGTCGTCCAACCCGGCCTGATCCATCTGCTTGGCCATCTTGCCCATGCCCGGCATCATGCCCATCAGGCCTTGCATGCCGCCCATCTGGATCATCTGTTCCAGCTGCATCTTCAGGTCGTTCATGTTGAACTGACCCTTCATCATGCGCTTCATCATGCGCTCGGTCTGCTCGAGCTCCATGGTCTCCTGGGCTTTTTCGACCAGGGCCACGATGTCGCCCATGCCCAGAATACGGCCCGCGATGCGGTCGGGCTCGAAGGTTTCCAGCGCATCCATCTTCTCGCCCAGACCGACGAAGCGGATGGGCTTGCCGGTCACTGCGCGCATCGACAGCGCCGCGCCGCCGCGGCCGTCACCGTCCATCCGGGTCAGGACCACGCCCGTGATGCCGACCTTGGCGTCGAACTCCTCGGCGACCTCTACGGCGACCTGACCGGTCAGGCCGTCAACCACCAGCAGGGTCTCGCGCGGGTCGACCACGTTGCGGACCTGCTCGACCTCGTCCATCAGGACTTCGTCGATATGCAGACGGCCCGCGGTATCCAGCATGTAGACGTCATAGCCGCCCAGCGTGGCCTGCTGTTTGGCGCGCTTGGCGATGTCAACCGGCTTCTGCCCCGGCACGATCGGCAGGGTGTCCACCCCGATCTGGGTGCCCAGAACCGCCAGCTGGTCCATCGCCGCCGGGCGGTAGACGTCCAGCGAGGCCATCAGGACCTTCTTGCCCTCTTTCTCTTTCAGGCGCTTCGCCAGCTTACCGGTGGTGGTGGTTTTACCCGAGCCCTGCAGGCCGACCATCAGGATCGGGGCGGGCGGGTTGTCGATTTTCAGCTTGCCGGGGTCTTCCTCTCCGCGCAGGGTATCGACCAGCGCATCATGCACGATCTTGACGACCTGCTGGCCCGGCGTAATCGACTTGGTCACCGCCTGGCCGGTCGCCTGTTCCTGCACCTTCTTGACGAACGCACGCGCCACCGGCAGCGAAACGTCAGCCTCAAGCAGCGCCACGCGAACCTCGCGCAGGGCGGTCTTGACGTCTTCCTCGGACAGGGCGCCCTGTTTGGTCAGCCGGTCAAAGACGCCAGAGAGGCGTTCGGATAGATTTTCAAACATGCCTTCGGCCTCCTTCGCCGGTTGTCGGTTGGCGCCCCATAGATAGGGGCGGACGGGTCAATGCACAAACGCCCCCACGGGCGAAACTCGCTGGTGGGGGGCGATCCCTGAACGACTCAAGGGACCGGAAGAACACACGCTTCCGGATGTTGCGTTGGCGTTTAGGCCCATTGGCTGCCCGAGTCAACCATCCGCGCCTGCCGGGTTGCATCGTCTGGCCCCGTCGGCCATCACTGGCGCGATATTCGGGAGAAGACCATGGACGCCTCATCCGCCTTTCAGGACACATTGCCACTCAGTTCCGATGCACTGCTGGCGCAGTTGGACGATTGGGGGCTGCCCTATCGCCTGCACAGCCACGTCCCGCTACGGACGGTCGAAGAGGCGAAGGCGGTCGAGGATCAGTTCATGGTTCCGGGCGAAAACGCATTGCGACTCAAGAACCTGTATCTGCGCGACAAGAAAAAGCGGAACTACCTGGTGACGCTGGAACAGAGCCGCGAGATCGACCTCAAGGCGCTGGGCGCCGAACTGGGGGTGGGCAACCTGACCTTCGGGTCGGCGGATCGGCTGATGCAGAACCTTGGCATCCGTCCCGGCGCGGTCAGCCCGCTGGCGATGATCAACGGTGTCGGCAACGGTGTACGATTCTTCATGGACGACGCGGCGCAGCGCGTGGACGTGATCTATATGCATCCGCTGGTCAACGACCGGACGGTGGCCATGGCGCGCGACGACTTGATGGCCTTCTTCGACCGGATCGGGTGCGAGGTCACCTGGCTGCCCTGAAAGGCGCGCCCGTCCGAGCGCGCCTGACGGGGAGTGGAAAGCCGGGCGCCACCAGTGGCGCCCGGTCGCATCATGCGGCCAGTTCGGCGACGGCTTTCTGCGCGTTGCTCAGCGCGGCTTCCGGGTCCAGGGCCATGCGGTCGGCGGCCACCACATCCACGTCGTGGATGCCGATGAAGCCCAGAACATGGCGGGCGTATCCGGTTGCAAAGTCGATCTCGGACCCCACGGCGGTTCCGCCCGAAGCGATGGCGAGGATGGCGCGCTTGCCCTCCAGCAGGCCCTTGGGGCCGTTCTCGGTATATGAAAACGTCAGCCCCGCGCGGGCGACCAGGTCGATCCAGGCCTTGAAGGCGGCCGGGACTGAGAAATTGTAGATCGGCAGCCCGATCACCACCGTGTCGGCCTGCTGCAGTTCGTTGACCAACTCGTCCGACAGGGCCAGCAGGTCGCGCTGGGTGGCGTCGCGTTGATCGGCGGGGGTGAAGTTTGCGGTGATCCAGTCCTCGGTCAGCAAGGGCAGGGGGGTGGCCAGGTCGCGGCGGATGATGCGGTTGGCGCCCAGGTGCTGGACGATGCGGGCCGACAGGTCGCGGGTGGCCGAGCCGGTGCGGCGGGCCGAGGCGTCGATGTGCAGGATGGTCTTTGTCATGGTGTGTGTCCTTCTCAGGCTTCGGATTTTGCGTCTGAACCCAATATGAGTATTGCGTGAGCGAACGAAACTGGGATAATTCAACAGGCATTGTTGGAAATTGCACAGAATTGGTTTTGTCATGGACAATTGGGACGAGGTCCGCACCGCCTATCAGGTTGCGCGTATGGGCACGGTCAGCGGCGCGGCCGAGGTTCTGGGGGTGCACCACGCCACGGTGATCCGCCATATCGACGCGATCGAGGCCCGGCTGAAGGTCAAGCTGTTCCAACGCCACGCGCGCGGCTACACCCCGACCGAGGCGGGCGAGGATCTGCTGCGTGTGGCCCAGGCCACCGAGGATCAGTTCAACCAGCTGGTCGGGCGGCTGAAGGGGCGCGGAGACGATGTCTCGGGCGAGCTGGTGGTGACTTCGCTCGCCTCGCTGGCGCCGCTGGTGGTGCCCACGCTGACCGCGTTCCAGCAGGACCATCCCGACCTGATCGTGCGCTATCTGACCGGCGACCGCCTGTTCCGCCTGGAATATGGCGAGGCGCATGTGGCCATCCGCGCCGGTGCGGCCCCCGACCAGCCGGACAATGTTGTGCAGCCCTTCATGACGCAAGAGGTGGGGCTGTATGCCAGTCAGGACTACATCGCGCGGCGCGGCCTGCCTGCGGGCGTCGAGGATTTCCCCAACCACGCCTTCGTCGGGGCGGATGACGAGAACAGCCGCGCACCCTTTTCGCGCTGGCTGCGCGCCAATGTCCCGGCCGAGGCGATCACCTTCCGCTGCTCCAACAACTTCACCGTGGCCGAGGCGGTACTGGCCGGGGCGGGGATCGGCTTCATGGCCCGCTGGGAGGCCGCCCGCCATCCGCAGTTGCAGGAGGTGATGGAGCCGCTGCCGGAATGGGCCGGAAATCTGTGGCTGGTGACCCATGTGGATCTGCACCGCACCAACAAGGTGCAGACCTTCCTGAAATTCCTCAAGGAGCAGGCTAAGGACTGGCTGCCATGAGCCCGCAGGCGCGTGGCCATCTGGCCATGCTGGTGTTCTCGGCGCTGGTGGCGGGCAGTTTCTCGCTAGGCTCGATGATTGCCAACGAGATCGCGCCGGCGGCGCTGAACGCCGCGCGGTTCGCGGTTGCCGGCGTGGTGATCGGCATCGCGGCGCTGATGACGACCGGCCTGCCGCGCAGCGCGGCGCGCGCGCCTTGGCGGTATCTGGTGCTGGGCGGGCTGTTCTCGGCCTATTTCGTGCTGATGTTCTACGGGCTGAAAACCGCGCCGCCGGTCAGCGCGGCGGCGGTGTTCACCCTGACGCCGATCCTGTCGGCGGTGGCGGGTTGGGTGTTGCTGCGTCAGATCACCACCCCGCACATGGCCCTGGCATTGAGCGTGGGCGCGGTTGGCGCGCTGTGGGTGGTGTTCCGCGCCGATTGGCTGGCCTTTCGCGCCTTCGAGATCGGGCAGGGCGAGATCATCTATTTCTGGGGCTGCGTGGCCCATGCGATCTATACGCCCATGGTGCGCAAGCTGAACCGGGGCGAGCCGCCGGTCGTGTTCACTTTCGGCACGTTGTTGGCCGGGTGCGCGGTGCTGACGGTGTTCGGCTGGTCCGACATCCGCGCGACCGACTGGGCCAACCTGCCGGCGATCGTCTGGATCGGCCTGCTCTATGTCGCCATCTGCGCCAGCGCGGCCACCTTCGTTCTGTTGCAATATGCAACGCTGCTGCTGCCATCGGCCAAGGTCATGGCCTATACCTACCTGACGCCAAGCTGGGTGATCATCTGGCAGATCGCACTGGGCCAGCCGGCGCCGGACCTTTTGGTGCTGGTGGGAATCGGGCTGACGATCCTGGCCCTTGTGCTGCTGCTGAAGGGCGACGATCTGCGACGCGCCGACCGGCAGCCCGTGGCGCGCTGACGCCTACCTGTTGAGGCAGATCAAGGGGCAGACCGCGCGGCTCGGCTAGGCTGCTGCAAGGTCAAGGAGGTGTCCCATGTTCAAGCACATCATGTTTCCCGTCGATCTGCACTTGCCGCCCGAAGTGCGCAAAGCCGCCGAGGTTGCGGCCCAAGTCGCCCGATGGCAGGGGGCCCGGATCACCATCGTCAGTGTCACCAGCAACCAGCCCGGTGACCCAACCCAGACCGAAAGCGCGATCCATGATCATCTGTCCGATCTGGCGGACGAGCTGTCCCAGGCCAGCGGCGGCGAGGTCGATTTCCGCAATATCCATTCGGTGGACGTGGCGGCCGAGGTCGATGGCGATCTGGCCCGCACCGCCGAAGAGATCGGCGCCGACCTGATCGTCGTCGGCACCCATGCGCCGCGGATCACCGATTTCATCCTGTCCAGCCATGCCGGATACCTAGCCAAACATGCCAGCATGTCGGTCTTCGTGGTGCGCTAGGCCTCGTCACCCGCGGACAACTGGTTTTCCAGGAACCGCTCGAACGCGTCCAGATTGACCGGTTCGAACTGCCCGAACCCTTGCATCCAGACCGAGGCCGCGCGCAGGGAGTCGGGTTCCAGCTTGCACCATTTCACCCGGCCGCGCTTCTCCTGGCTGATCAGCCCGGCCCGGGTCAGAATCGTCAGGTGTTTCGAGATCGCCGCCAGCGACATCTCGAACGGCTCGGCCACGTCGGTGACGGCCATGTCATCCTCGAGCAGCATCGCCAGAATTGCGCGCCGCGTGGGGTCGGCCAGGGCCGCAAAGACGGTATCGAGGTCATCGGACATGACCCCGCTGAACCACAGCGGGAAAGTTTGGTCAACCATTTGGTTGAATATGCGGATTCAGGGCTTTTGGGGCTGACGCGGACCCGATGCTTAGACGGAAAGACGGGCAGATACGCGAAAAGTGATGAAAAAACAAAGTCTTGAACTGCGGCAATTGGGGCCATCAAGGCCGTTGACTCTGCGCCGCGTGCCGCTTAGCAACTGCGCCAAGACTGTGCGAGGAAACCGCCCGTGACCGATGACGACCCAAAGCAGCGCCTGACGCAGCTTGAGGCGCGGATCGAAGCGGCGAAAAAGGCCAAGCAACCGCAGGCCCGCGCAGACGCCGACATATCCGGGGGCGAACTGGCCTGGCGGATGGTCATCGAGATGGTATCCGGTCTGGGGATCGGATTTGGCATCGGGTACGGGCTGGACAGCCTGTTCGGGACGATCCCGATCTTCCTGGTGCTGTTTACATTGCTGGGTCTCGTCGCCGGGGTGAAGGTCATGCTCCGCAGCGCACAGGAGGCCCAAGAGAAACAAGCGGCCGCGACAAGGGCCGAGAAGGACGAGAGGGACTGAACGTGGCAAGCGAGACCACCGCAGCACACGGCGCCGCAGGCGCAGAACACGCAGCAGAAGGCAGCAGCCTGGTGTTCCATCCCATGGACCAGTTCATCGTCAAGCCGCTGTTCGGCGGCGACACGATCGCCTGGTACACGCCCACCAACGTGACCCTGTGGCTGTTCTTCGCGGTTCTGGCCATCATCGGTCTGCTGGTGCTGAGCACTTCGAAGCGCGCCATCGTCCCGACCCGCATGCAGTCGATCGCCGAACTGGCCTATGGCTTCATCTACAAGATGCTGGAAGACATCTGCGGTAAGGAAGGCGTCAAGTTCTTCCCCTATGTCATGACCCTGTTCATGTTCATCGTCACCGCGAACTTCCTGGGCCTGCTGCCCATGTCGTTCACCACCACCTCGCATTTCGCTGTGACCGTGGTGCTCGCGCTGGCGGTGTTCCTGACCGTGACCGTGCTGGGCTTTGTCAAGAACGGCGCCGGGTTCCTCAGCCTGTTCTGGGTGTCGAGCGCACCGCTGGCCCTCCGCCCAATCCTGGCGATCATCGAACTGATCTCGTATTTCGTGCGTCCGGTCAGCCACTCGATCCGTCTTGCGGGCAACGTCATGGCGGGCCACGCCGTGATCAAGGTTTTCGCCGGTTTCGCCGCGATTGCCGCGATCTCGCCTGTGTCGGTTCTGGCGATCACCGCGATGTATGGCCTCGAGGTCCTGGTGGCCTTCATCCAGGCCTACGTATTCACCATTCTGACCTGTGTTTACCTGAAGGACGCTCTGCATCCGCATCACTGATCGGGGTGTGACCCCGGCACAGGAACGATAACCCAAAATCGAAACTTCCAATTCGTAAGGAGATACATCATGGAAGGCGATCTCGCACACATCGGCGCAGGCCTGGCAGCAATCGGTTCCGGCGCGGCCGCAATCGGGGTGGGCAACGTGGCTGGCAACTTCCTGGCCGGCGCTCTGCGCAACCCCTCGGCGGCTGCTTCGCAGACCGCAACCCTGTTCATCGGTATCGCATTCGCAGAAGCCCTGGGGATCTTCGCATTCCTGGTCTCGCTGCTGCTGATGTTCGCCGTATAATCTGCGGAACCTGATCCTTACGCGCAGGTGGGCCCAAGCCATAGCGGCCCACCTGTTGTAAAGACAACGTTCCGACGGAGGACATCATGGCGACTGAAACAACCGGAGCAGTAGGAACCTGCGTCGACTCTCATGGCTCTGCCATCGGGATGCCGCAGCTTTGCTTCGACTGGTTCCCGAACCAGATCTTCTGGCTCGTCGTTACGCTGGTCGTCATCTTTCTGGTTCTGTCCCGCGTGGCCCTGCCGCGCATCGCGGCGATCCTGGCCGAGCGTCAGGGGACCATTACCAACGACCTGGCCGCGGCCGAAGACCTGAAGGCCAAAGCGGTCGAGGCCGAAGAAGCCTACAACAAGGCGCTGGCCGATGCCCGTGCCGAGGCGCAGCGGATTGCGGCCGAAGCCCGCGCCGAAATCCAGGCGGATCTGGATGACGCGATCGCCAAGGCTGACGCGGAAATCGCGGCCAAGGCGGCCGAGTCCGAAAAGGCGATTGCCGAGATCCAGGCCGGAGCGCTGGAAAGCATTCAAGTGGTTGCCAAGGACGTGGCGGCCGAGCTGGTCACCGCACTGGGCGGCAAGGCGGATGCCGATGCCATCGCAGGTGCCGTAGAAGCACAGCTGAAAGGATAAGTGACATGCGGAACATCCTTGCCCTTGTCCTGACTGCGGGCGCCGCCAGCCCGGCCTTTGCCGCAAGCGGCCCGTTCTTCTCGCTGGGCAACACCGACTTCGTGGTGTTGCTGGGCTTCATCGTCTTCATCGCGGTGCTGTTCTATTTCAAGGTGCCCGGCATGATCGGCGGGGCGCTGGACAATCGCGCCCAGGGCATCCAGGCCGAACTGGACGAAGCCCGCGCCTTGCACGAAGAAGCGCGCGGCCTGCTGGCCTCGTACGAGCGCAAGCAGCGCGAGGTGCAGGCCCAGGCTGATGCCATCGTGGCCGCGGCCAAGGAAGACGCGGTTCTGGCGGCCGAGCAGGCCAAGGCCGACCTTGAGAAGTCGATTGCCCGTCGCCTTGCGGCTGCTCAGGATCAGATCGCCTCGGCTGAGGCCGCAGCGGTCAAAGAGGTTCGCGATCAGGCCGTCGCAGCGGCTGTCGTCGCCGCACAGTCGGTACTGGCCAAGCAGATGACCGCGGCCCAGGCCAACAAACTGATCGATGAGGCCATCTCGACCGTGGCGCAGAAACTGCATTGATCCGGCGCAGAGGCGGTCTCGGCTCCTGGTGGCGAACGCGTCTCAGACTTCCTCGACGGTTGTAGGAGTTTCGGCGGGGGCAGAATTTGCCCTCGCCGTTTTATCGGATACTGTAGGTTCATCATATTAACACGTTTCAAGGCTTGCCCGATTGAGCCACGAGTAACACATGACACGACTGCCCCGGATCAGCGTTGTGATCCCGAACCTCAATTGCGCCGAGTTTCTCGAACGCACGATTCGGTCTGTCATCGATCAGAATTATCCAGACCTCGAACTGATCCTTTCGGATGGCGGCAGTACGGATGGGTCCCTCGAAATCGTCGAGAGGTACCGCAATTTCTTCTCTACGGTTCTGTCCGAACCGGATGACGGACAAGCCCACGCAATAAATCGGGGCTTTGCGGTGTCGACCGGAGATGTGATGGGATGGATCAACTCGGACGATGTCCTGTTGCCCGGAAGTCTGTCACTTGTGGGCTCGATATTTGCGTTCAATTCCTCGGTAGAATGGTTGACCGGTCGGGTGACCTGTATCGACGAGGCCGATCAGGTTTTGAGCATCCACCGCCCGCGACTTGTGACCCATACGCGGTTTCTTGCGGCCGACTATCAATGGATTCAGCAGGAATCGACTTTCTGGCGCCGCAGCCTGTGGGAAGTCGCAGGCGGTAGGTTGAACGAGTCGCTCCGCCTTGCCGTGGACGGAGAACTGTGGCTGAGGTTTTCGAAGCATACAACGATGTTGTCCGTTCATGAGCAAATTGGCGCGTTCAGGTTCCGCAACGGACAACGGTCGGAAGATATCGAAGCCTACCATGCCGAAATGCTCGAGGTGATCGGTGCCGAGCGCGCTTCGGTCGTGCCGCAGGATGATCTGGTCCGCCGTATCCTCGACGAACCACTCAAGTTGCGGACCCGCAAAGAGGCCGAAGCGACCTTTCCCGATCTGCGTAAATGCGACCCCAAGCCTTTTGCGCGACCCCAGCTGTGGAAGCACAGACTGATGCGAAAGTTGCATCGGATCTGACAACTGGCGCTTAACGCCCGGCGGTTTCGTGTTCCAGGCGCTGGCGCGCGATACGTTCGTTGCGCTGCGCTTTCTGCTGGTCCTGCATGCAGCGTTGGACGAAGCTCAGGTGCTGTTCCACCGCCTGCCGGGCGGCCTCGGGGTCGCGGGCCTGAAGGGCTGTGTTGATTGCCCTGTGCTGGTTCAGGATTGCGTCGCGCGTGGTGCGCTGGTGGAACATGATCTGGCGGTTGTAGAACACGCCCTGCCGCAACAGATCGAACATCGACCGCATCATGTGCAGCATCACCACGTTGTGGCTGGCTTCGATGATCGCCATGTGGAACTGCGCGTCCAGATGGGCCTCGTCATCGGCCGCGTTGCGGGCATGGGCGGCCTCCATCTTGTCGAAAATCGCTTGGATCACCTTCAGGTCGCTGTCCGAGCCCAGACGCGCGGCGCGTTCGGCCGCCAAACCTTCCATGTCGCGCCGGAAGGAAAGGTAATCGAACACGGCCTCGTCATGGCTGCTGAACAGACGGATCAGCGCCGGAGAAAAGGCCGAGCCCAGAACCTCGGCCACATAGATGCCCGACCCGGCCTTGGCAGACAGCAGGCCCTGATCCTGCAGTTGCGAGATCGCCTCGCGCAGCGACGGGCGCGATACGCCCAGTCGGTCGGCCAGTTCGCGCTCGGGCGGCAGGCGTTCACCGGGGCGCAGGATCCCGCGCAGGATCAGCAGCTCGATCTGTTTGACGACGGCCAGGGACAGTTTCTCGGTCTGGACTTTCTGAAAGGGCATCGGAACATCGCTGGAAATTGGTCAAATCATATGACCACACAAGCCCGGCCCGCGCAAGAACGGGCCGCGATCACATTGCCTGAAACAATAGGTCAGTATTATTGACTTTAAGCGCGGAGGTCATAGCGTCGGTCCGACCCAGCGGAGGAGGCTCGGCCCATGCATCAGCTATTTGCCACGCGCGCCGCGCGAATGAAGGCGTCTGAAATCCGAGAGCTGCTGAAACTGCTGGATCAACCCGGCATCATTTCCTTTGCCGGCGGTATCCCCGACCCGGCGCTGTTTCCGGCCGAGGCCTTTGCCCAGGCATTCCAACAGGCGTTTGGGGCTGGCAGCGGCGCGCAGGCGCTGCAGTATTCCGTGTCCGAAGGGTACCTGCCGTTGCGGGAATGGATCGCCGACCACATGCGTCAGATCTGCATCGACTGCGGCCCCGATGATGTTCTGATCACCTCGGGCTCGCAACAGGCGCTGGACTATCTGGGCAAGCTGTTCCTGTCGCCCGGCGACACGGCGCTGATCGGATGGCCGACATATCTGGGAGCCTTGGCGGCCTTTAACGCCTATGAGCCTCGCTTTGACCGGTTGCGCGCAGGCGGCAACGCGGGCGCGGCGCAATATCGGGCCGCGGCGGGGCCGGGGGCGGTCAAATACGCCTATCTGTCGCCCGACTTTGCCAACCCGACCGGCGAGACCGTCGATCGGCTGGGGCGTGAGGCCCTTTTGGATTTGGCCGAGGAGTTGAACTGCGCCCTAATCGAGGACGGTGCCTATCAGGCCCTGCGCTATGACGGGCAGGCGATTCCACCGATCCTTGCGCTGGAACTGGAGCGGAAGGGCGATCTGCAAGCGTGCCGAACCATCTATTGCGGCAGTTTTTCCAAGACTCTGTCGCCCGGGTTGCGAGTTGGCTGGGTCGTGGCGGCGCGGCCCGTCATCTCGCAGCTTGTGTTGATGAAACAGGCCGCCGACCTGCATTCGGCCACCATCAACCAGATGGCCGTGCACCAAGTTGCCCAAACCTGTTTCGACAGCCACATCCCGAAAGTGCGCGCAACCTACCGCGCGCGCCGCGACGCGATGCTAGCGGCGTTGGAACGGCACATGCCCGAAGGCGTGCAATGGACCCGGCCCGAGGGTGGCATGTTCATCTGGCTGACCCTGCCGCCCGGCTCGGATGGCGCACAGCTACTGGCCCGCGCGCTTGAGACGGTCAAGGTCGCCTTTGTGCCCGGACAGGCCTTTCACCCAGATGGCAGCGGCGCCAATACGATCCGGCTGAGTTTCTCCAACTCGGACGAGGCCAGGATTGCCGAGGGCATTGCCCGGTTGGGCACGGTCCTGCGCGGGTAAGTTCGGGAAAGCTTTCGTTAACCATTTTGCCGCAAAGCTGCGGCATGATCCGGTTCCTCGCCTTGCTGTTGCTGGCCGGCTGCTCGGCCGGCACGCCCCATTTCCGTGACCTGCCCGCAACCCGCGTGGCCATAAACGGCAGTGTGTTCGACGTGCGCCGGCGCGGTGACCTCGCAGAGGCGGTCCGCATCAACAGCCAATATGCCCCGCGGCTGGGGCCGGTCCGAGATCGGGCCGCCTTGGCCATGGCGCAGGTCTCGGGCTGTCCGGTCGCCGATGTGCTGGGCGACGCGGCGGTGACCGTGGGAATCCTGGCCTGCGACCGCAGGGCGTCGGACCGGCTGCTGATGGCTGCGGTCACGCCGACCAACTATGAATGCATCGACTTTGGAACCTATGAAAGCGGATCGGACACCGGATACCAGGTGTTCGAGTGTTCGCCTTATTAAATCCGCGCGATTCCGCCCAAATCAGCAAGATATTGTGGATAACTTGGCCCAATATCCCATATCCTGCGCAACTTCGTTGACTCGCGGCCATTCCCTTGTCCAGACTTTGAAGGAACGGGAATCATGGAAACCGGCCTTTGCGCTTTACCAAACTCAAACTCACCGGCTTCAAAAGCTTTGTCGATCCGACCGATCTGATCATCGCCGACGGGTTGACCGGTGTTGTGGGGCCCAACGGCTGCGGCAAGTCCAACCTGCTCGAGGCGCTGCGTTGGGTGATGGGCGAGAACCGCCCCAAATCGATGCGCGGCGGTGCTATGGAGGACGTGATCTTTGCCGGTGCCGCCACCCGTCCGGCGCGCAACTTCGCCGAGGTCGTCCTGACCATGGACAACTCGGAACGTCTGGCTCCGGCCGGGTTCAACGACAGCGATCAGATCGAAATCGTGCGCCGCATCACCCGCGACGTGGGCAGCGCCTACAAGGCCAACGGCAAAGACGTGCGCGCCCGCGACGTGCAGATGCTGTTCGCCGATGCTTCGACCGGCGCGCATTCGCCCGCGCTGGTGGGGCAGAACCGGATCGCCGAGCTGATCAACGCCAAACCCCGCGCTCGCCGCCGCATTCTGGAAGAAGCCGCCGGTATCTCGGGCCTATACCAGCGCCGGCATGAGGCCGAACTGAAGCTCAAAGGCACCGAGGCCAACCTGACCCGCGTCGATGACGTTCTGGAACAGTTGGGCACGCAGCTGGCGCAGCTGGCGCGCCAGGCCCGTCAGGCCGCGCGGTATCGCGAGATCGGCGAGCAATTGCGCCAAGCCGAAGGCATGTTGCTGTATCGCCGTTGGAAAGAGGCCGACATGGCCCGCCAGCAGGCCGAAGAGCGTCTGCGTGACCGCATCACCGAAGCCGCGCGCGCCGAGGCCGAGGCCCGCGCCGCCAGCGCGAAACGCGCCGAGATCGAAGAAACCCTGCCGCCTCTGCGCGAGGAGGAGGCCATCGCCGCCGCCGTCCTGCAGCGCCAGCAGGTGCAGCGCGATCAGCTGTCCGATCAGGAAACCCGCGCGCGCCAGACCATCGAAACCCTGACTGCCCGCATCCAGCAACTGGGCCGCGACATCGAGCGGGAAACCGGTTTGAACCGCGACGCAGGCGAGATGATCGAACGGCTGGAATGGGAGGCCCGCGAACTGGCCAAGGCCGCCGAGGGCCATGACGACAAGCTGGCCGAAGCCGCCGAAATTGCCCGAGAGGCCGCCGCGGTTCTGCAGGAGCGCGAGGATCTGCTGGCGCAGGAGACCGAGGACACCGCTCGTCTGGTCGCGCGTCACCAATCGGCGCAGCGCCTGGTCGAGGACAGCCGCAAGACGCTGGCACGCTCAGAGGCCGAAGAGGAAAAGGCCCGCGCGGCCGTTGCCGAGGCCCGCGCCGCGCTGACCCGCGCCGACGAAGCGTTCGAGGCCGCGCAAGCCGCCGAGGAAGAGGCGCGCGAGGCCGCCGAAGCCGCCGAAGAAGCGCTGGCCGCCGCCGACGAACTGCGCGGCGAGACCCAGGCGCGCGAGGCCGAGGCCCGCGCCCAACGGTCTGAGGCCGAGGGCGAGCTGGGGGCGATCCGGGCCGAGACCACTGCGCTGGCCAAGCTGGTCGAGCGCGACACCGCCGAGGGCGGACAGGTGCTGGACTTGCTTCGGGTCGAGCCGGGCTTTGAAAAGGCGCTGGGGGCCGCGCTGGCGGATGACCTCCGCGCCCCGCTGGTCGAAGGCGATGGGCCGTCGGGTTGGGTGCAGGTGCCGGGCTATGACGCCGATCAGCCTTTGCCGGACGGGGCCGAGCCGCTGGCGCTGCACGTATCGGGGCCGGACCGTCTCAGCCGTCGCATCGCACAGATCGGCCTGATCGACGCGGATCAGGGCGCGCGGCTGCAACCTTTGTTGAAACCCGGCCAGCGGCTGGTGTCGCGCTCGGGCGATCTATGGCGCTGGGACGGGTTCCGCGCCTGGGCCGAGGATGCCCCCAGCGCCGCGGCGCTGCGGCTGGAGCAGCTCAACAAGCTCGAGGTGCTGAAACAGCAGCTGGCGCAGGTCGAAGCGCAGGCCGACGGCGCCCGCGCCGCGCACGAGGCCCTGTCGCGGCAACTGGCCGAGGTGACCGAGGCAGACCGTCGCGCCCGCGAGGCCCGCCGCGCCGCCGATCAGCGCATGGCCGAAGCCGCCCGCGCGCTCAGCCGGGCCGAGGCCGACCGCAACTTGGCGCAGGGCAAGCTGGAGAACCTGACGCTTGCGGTCGATCGCCACAAGCAGGATGCGATGGCGGCCCGTGCCCAACTGCGCGAGGCCGAGGCCGCGCTGGCCGAACTGGGCGATCTGGACACCGCCCGCGCCCGGGTCGAGGACATCAAGCAGACGGTCGAGGCCGCGCGGATCACCATGCTGACGCACCGCTCGACCCATGACGAGCTGCGTCGCGAAGGCGAGGCCCGCACCCGCCGCGCGCAGGAGGTGGCCAAGGACCTGAGCGGCTGGAAACACCGCTTGGAAACCGCCGAGAAGCGCATCGCCGAGCTGGCCGAGCGCAAAGCCAGCTCGGAAGAAGAGCTGACCGAGGCGATGGCCGCGCCCGCCGAGATCGCCGAGGCGCGCGAAGAGCTGAACGAGATGATCGAGGCCGCCGAGGCCCGCCGCGCCGAGGCCACCGACAAGCTGGTCCATGCCGAAACCCTGCAACGCGAAGCCGTGCTGGCTGAGCGCGAAGCCGAGCGCAAGGCCTCGGAGGCGCGCGAAGCCCGCGCCGCGGCCGAGGCGCGGTCCGAGGCGGCCAAGGAAAGTGTCGCCGCCGCCGCCGAGCGCATCGCCGAGGATCAGCAACTGACACCGAACCAGCTGTTGAACCAGCTGGACGTGAACCCTGACGACATGCCCGCCGCCGATGCCCTGGAAGCAGAGGTGAACCGCCACAAGCGCCAGCGCGACGCGATGGGTGCGGTGAACCTGCGCGCCGAGGAGGATGCCAAGGAGGTTCAGGAGGAGTTCGACACGCTCAACAGCGAGAAATCCGATCTTGAAGAAGCGATCAAGGCGCTGCGCAGCGGTATCGCCAGCCTCAACCGTGAGGGCCGCGAGCGCCTGCTGACCGCATTCGAGCAGGTCAACGCGAACTTCGCCATGCTGTTCAAGCATCTGTTCGGTGGCGGCGAGGCCAACCTAGTGATGGTCGAGAGCGACGACCCGCTGGATGCGGGGCTCGAGATCATGTGCCAACCGCCCGGCAAGAAGCTGTCGACGCTCAGCCTGCTGTCGGGCGGGGAACAGACCCTGACCGCCACCGCACTGATCTTCGGGGTGTTTCTGGCCAACCCGGCGCCGATCTGCGTGCTGGACGAGGTCGACGCGCCGCTGGACGATGCCAACGTGACCCGGTTCTGCGATCTGCTGGACGAGATGTGCCGCCAGACCGACACGCGGTTCCTGATCATCACCCACCACGCGGTGACCATGGCTCGGATGGACCGTCTGTTCGGCGTGACCATGCAGGAACAGGGCGTCAGCCAACTGGTCTCGGTCGATCTGAAGAAGGCCGAGCAGATGGTCGCCTGACCGCTCACCGCAACGTTATTCCGCGATCGTGCCGGGCCGGGCTAGGCTGGCCGCATGAAACATCTGTTGCTGATCGGCGCGGCTTGCGCCGCCTCGCCTCTCTGGGCTGCCGAATGGGCCACCCGCCCCGGCGACGTCCCCTTGAGCCCCGCTGAACTGGATGCGTTGGCAGGCCGCACGCTGACCTTCCATGACGACGGTCAGTCGAAATACTCGGCCGGTGGGTCTTATTCCTATACCTATTCAGCGGCCAATGGCGGCGGAACGGCCTTCGGGACCTACAGCATCGCCGCTGATGGCAGCATCTGTGTGCAGTATCGAAATGGGTTCGACCGCTGCGATCTGTATGTGCGCAACAAAGACCGGCTGATTCTGATCACCGAAAAAGGCGAACGATTCCCGGTGCGGCCTTGATGTCATGGCGTTCAGATCCATCGGGCTCGGCCCCGATGCGTGGAGCCTGGCAGTGCATGGCTTTGGCCGGATGCTAGCGGCACAGCGCCCCCTTGCGGCGCTGAGCCGTGTCGAAGTGGAAGTGATCACGGTGGTACTTGTCCGCCGCCGGGCCGAGCACGGTACCGAACAGCCCGCAGGCTTCACGATGTAGGCGGCGTAGAATGGGGCCGAATTCCAGTGTATTCCACCCATCCCGCACGGACACGATCGTGCCATCCCTGAGTTGAAACGCCGAAATGTCTACGGCCCGACCGCGCGCATGTTCGGACAAAGGCGCATAGCGGTGGTTGTTCTGCGTCCGGCAGGAATAGTGTCCGACAAGCCGGACCTCGTCCAATCCGCCGCCCAGATCTGCAAAGGCCGGTTTGGCCATGGTCTCGATCCATGTATTGAGGGTGATTGCCGTTCGGCAATCCATCAACGCCTTCTGGCTCAGTCGGATGTCCGACATGCTGTGGACCTGAACCGGGCGGCCGATGCCGCAGCCCCGGTACGTTCCGGCGAAGCGTCTGCGAGGTTCGCCAACGATGGTCCAGTCATCGCACAAGGCGCCACGTTCGCGCATGCGCTGGCGGCCCTCTCCGATCTTGGAAAACTTGCACGGTCGTAAGGCAGGGCGGGGCGAGACTGCGACGGGCGTGCGGACAATGTCAGAGGGTACAACGACTGCTGCAGGCTGCGCGGTGTCGCCGGGATCAGGCGGCGCGGGAATGTCAAATCCTTGCAAGTTGGGTACCGGACCCTCGGCGCAGTTGGGGGCGGCGAATGCCGGCCCGACACCAAGACACAGCAGAACACTCAGAACACGGATCACACCAACCTCCAGACAGCCGGGCAGGGTGCTTGCCCGATTTCAGCCGGGCCGCACCGAGTGCGGATCGCCGCGTCCGCCCCTGCGATCCGGTCCGGGAAACTTTTCACCTCTGGAAGTTAAGCGGATGCCGCGCCGTCGGATCAACCGTTTTCTGCCGTCGGTCATCGGGCCGCCGGTTCGAGCGGTTGGCTTCGCACTGGCCTTTCCTGTGCCGCGCCCGCTCAGAGCTGGTTCAGCAGATCCACCGTTGGCCAAGCATCTGCGGGCAGGCCCAGCCGGGCCTGCTCGGCCTGAACTGCGGCCCGCGTACCGGCGCCAAGAATACCGTCGATCTTGCCCACGTCGTGCCCGCGCGCCTGCAGCTTGGCCTGCAGCTGCTTCATCTGAGCGCCGGTCAGGCCCGGTTCGGGGTTGCCCGCAGCATAGACTTGTGCGCCCTCGAGACGCGTTCCGAAATAGGCCGCGGTCAGGACATAGACAAAGCTCTGGTTCCACTCGAAATAGACATCGAAATTTGGATAGGCCAGAAAGGCCGGCCCCTTGCGCCCCTGCGGCAGGATCAGCGAGGCCGGCAGGTTGGCCAGCGACCCGCTACGCGCCTGCACACCCATCGCCTGCCAGTCTGACACCGGGCGCGGTTTGCCCGGCCCGCTCAGCGACCAGTCCATTTGCGCAGGCACGGTGACCTCCTGCAGCCAGGGCTGACCCGGCTGCCAACCCAGATGCGACAACATCTTGCCCCCGGACATCAGTGCATCGGGGGCCGACGTTTTCAACCGCACATGCCCGTCGCCATCACCGTCCACGCCGTTTTCCAGAATGTCACGGGGCAGCATCTGCACCATGCCGATCTCGCCCGCCCAGGCGCCGGTGGTGCGGTTCGGGTCGAAATCGCCGTTCCGGAACAGCTCGATCGCGGCGAAGATCTGCGGCCGGAACAGCTCGGGGCGGCGGCAATCATGGGCCAGCGTCACCAAAGCATTGCGGGTGTTGAAATCGCCCTGGAAGGCGCCGTAATCCGTCTCGAACGCCCAGAAGGCCAGCAGGACCCCGCGCGACACACCGTATTCGGCCTCGATCCGGTCGAACACGGCGTCGTATTTCTGCGCCATCGCCTGGCCGCGCCTGATCCGGTCCTGCGAGATCAGGCGGCGCGAGAATTCGATGAACGGTTTCTGGAACACGCCCTGTGCCCGGTCGGCCTTCAGCACCTTGGGGTCCTGTTGCACACCGTTGAAGAACGCATCGACCGTGGCCGTATCGAACCCCTGCTGCACCGCTTCGGCCTTCAGCCCGCGAACGAAGGCGCTGAAGCCGCCGCCGCATTGTGCAAGGGCCGGGGCAGCGAACAGGCAAGCGGCCACAAGGCCCGAGACAATGCGCATGACGAAAACCATCCTCAGAAAACTGTGTTCAGAACAACCCACACCGTCAGCCCCGCCAACGCAAGCCCCCAAACCTGCCAAAGCATTCTGCACGCGCGGAAAACCTCCGTTGCGCCGATCGAGCGCCGGGCTTCGCCGTTGACCCAGGCCAGATCGCGCATCTGCCCGCCATAGCTGCGCGGCCCGGCCAGTGCCACGTCCAGCGCGCGGGCCATTGCGGCCTCTGGCCAGCCGGCATTGGGCGAGATGTGGCGCCGCGCGTCCGCCAAGATGGCCCGCCATTGGCGCCACTGCCCCGACAGGGCCACGATCATCAGGCAAGTCAGCCGCGCCGGGATCAGGTTCAGCAGATCGTCCAGCCGGGCGGCGGCCCAGCCGAAGTCTCGGTACGTGTCGTTGCGGTACCCGATCATGCTGTCGGCGGTGTTCACCGCCTTGTAGACCAGCAACCCCGGCAGGCCGCCCAGCAAGAACCAGAAGGCGGGGGCGATCACCCCATCACTCAGGTTCTCGGCGGCGCTTTCGATGGCCGAGCGCGCCACCTGTGCCTCGGTCATCTGCGAGGTGTCGCGCGACACGATCATCGCAACCGTGGCGCGGCCCTCGGGCAGGGACTGCCGCAGTGCGACGCCCACGGCGCGGACATGCGCCACCAGAGAGTTCTGCGCCAACAGGATCGCACAGACCACGACCTCGACCACCCAGCCAAGCCATGTCAGCGCCGCACCGACCACCCAGCCGCTCAAGAGCAGCAGAAGGGCGACGAACACGCCCTTGGCCCGTCGATGCGTGCCGTGGTTCAGATGGCGGTCCAGCCAGCCGATGGCGTTGCCCATCAGCACCGCCGGGTGCCGCAGGCGCGACCACAGCCAGTCGGGCTCGCCCAATGCGGCGTCCAGCAGCATCGCCAGGGCCAGCGTCAGCGCGGCGCTCACAGCGCCGCCTCGAGCCGCAACCAGCCATGCTCGGGGGGCAGGCCCAGCCGCAGGAACCGGTCGGAATAGGGGAAGATGCGGCTCCAGATATGGGCCTGTGCCAGCCGGTCCTGCCAGGCGGCGGCATCGTCCACGTCATACAGGCGGAACAGGGTGGTGCCGCCGACCAAATGCGCGCCCTTGCCAGTCATCAGCGTATCTAGTCGATCCGCATCACGGACCAGCCGGGCGCGTGTGGCCTCGGCCCAGGCTGTGTCATTCAAGGCCTGCGCGCCGATGCGCAGGGCCGGGCCGGACACCGCCCAGGGGCCGATCAGATCGTTCAGACGCGCGATCAGGTTGGGGTCCCCGATGGCAAAGCCCAGTCGCAGGCCCGCAAGACCCCAGAACTTGCCAAAGCTTTTCAGAACGATCACGCCGGAGCGTTCCGACAGGCGGATCAGAGATGCCTCGGGCGTCACGTCGCAAAAGCTTTCGTCGATCACGGTCAGTGGCGCGTCGGCATCCTCGGCCTGCCAAATCCGGCCGTCGGGATTGTTGGGATGCACGATCACCCGTGCCGGCGCCGGACCGTCAGGCTGCACCCTCCAGCCCTGCGCGGCAAAGGCGGCAGCATGTTCGTTGTAGGTAGGCGTGGTGATCTGGACCGCACCAACGGGGGCCAGTGCCGGGATCCGCGCGATCAGGGCCGAGGCGCCCGGCGCGGGCAGGATTGCCGCGCCCTCCGGCACGCCCCAGAAGCGACGGGCCGCATCGCTGAGCCGGGCAAAGGCCCCGTGATCCGGCAGGGCGGTCCAGTCTTCAGGCATGAGGTCCGCCATAGGATAAGGATGCGGGTTGATCCCGGTCGACAGGTCGATCCATTCCGCTCGCGCACCGCCATGGCTGGCGATGGTTTGGTCCAGGCCGCCGCCATGGTCGCGCTGGTTGCGCGGGTTCAAATCCTGGATGCTGTCCGTCATGCGTTTTCTTGCCTGTTCGCGCGATTTACCCAGGTTCAAGCGGATTCACGCCGAATTTACAAGGGAATCCGCCCGTTCTGGAAATGTGGAAGTGGCCGTTAACACTTTGTTAACGAAATCGCGGGATCAGGGGCGTAGGGGATGGCACTTCGGACTGTATCAAGTGCCAAGGTTGTTGCAAATGAAAGTTTTGATTGTTGAGAGTAACCCTGACCTCGGTCGGGTGTGGCAGCGGCACCTGGAACGCCAGGGTGCCGAGGTAACGCTGGTTGACAGCCAGGAGACCGCGATCCTGGCGCTGTATGCGACGCCGTTCGAAGTCATCATTCTGGATTTGGTGCTGGAGTCCGGCAGCGCGCTGGCCGTGGCGGATTTTGCCAACTATCGCCGGCCGGACGCGCGGGTGATCTTTGTCACCAATACCACCTTCTTCTCGGACGGGTCTATCTTTGCGCACAGTTCGAACGCCTGTGCCTATGTCCAGAGCAACACGCCGCCCGAGGATCTGGCGGCCATGGTCGAACACTACGCAGCGGGGCGCTGATCGCGTCCGTGCGGCTGCCAATAGTCCAGAACCGGGTTGATCGGGATGATCCGGTGCGGATTGATGCTGTCGTGGCTGTAGTGATAGTGCCGCACGATGTGATGCAGGTTCACTGTGCCTTCCACCCCCGGCCACTGATACAGCTCGCGCGTGTAGGCCCACAGGTTGGGATAGTCGATCAGCCGTCTGCGGTTGCATTTGAAATGCAGGTGATAGACCGGGTCAAACCGGATCAGGGTCGTGAACAGGCGCCAGTCGGCCTCGGTCAGGCGATCCCCCATCAGATAACGGTTCGTGGACAGCCGGTCCTCCAGCCAGTCCAGCGTGTCGAACAGGGGGTGCACGGCCGTGTCATAGGCCTCTTGCGTGGTTGCAAAGCCCGACTTGTAGACACCGTTGTTCACGTTTGAATAGACCCGCGCGTTGACCTCTTCGATCGCGTCGCGCATTTCGGCGGGCCAGTAGTCGTCGGTGTTGCCGGTGATTTCGTCGAAGGCCGCATTGAACATGCGGATGATCTCGGAGCTTTCGTTCGACACGATGGTCTGTTGCGCCTTGTCCCAAAGGATCGGTACCGTCACCCGGCCCGAATACTGCGGATCGGCGCGGGTGTAGACCTGATAGGCATAGTCCAGGCCATAGAGCGTGTCTCCGGTGGCGCCGTGGTCGTCCGTCTGGAAGGTCCAGCCGTGCTCCAGCATGTCGGGATGAACGACCGATACTGTGATCAGGTCCTGCAGCCCCTTAAGCTGACGAAAGATCAGCGTGCGATGCGCCCAGGGGCAGGCCAGACTGACATAAAGGTGATACCGGTCGGCTTCGGCCTTGAACCCGCCCTTGCCCGACGGGCCGGGGCGGCCGTCGGCTGTGATCCAGTTGCGGAACTGGGCGGCCGAGCGTTTGAAGGCCCCACCGGTGGATTTTGTGTCATACCATTTGTCGTGCCACACGCCGTCGATCAAAAGGCCCATCCCGGCTCCTCCACTTTGCGTCTGGCCACAATGATAAGACGCATAGTCCTTCGTTCCTATGAGGTTCAGCGCGCAAGGTCCCTGCGCGGATGCACAACGCCGCCCGCGCTCATGCGACCAAGTTCACTGGATTTTTAAGAAAATGAGGTCAGAATGGAATCGGCAACCGGGGGAGTTTTTCATGAGTACCTATGTTTCCAAGGAAATCAGCGCGGAATTGGACGCCGCCCGAATCGCCGCCCTGAAGAAGGCCAGCCGTTTGCGGGTGGAAGTGGGCGACAAAACCTACAGAGTCCTCAGATTGTGGAAGGACGGGTTCACGGTCGAATCTGATACCACGCCGCGCCTGCGCGGGCTGGTCGACATCTATGACGGAGCGCGGCATCTGTATCAGTGCCTGATCATTGCGGCAGATACTGAAGGCCCGGAAATGCGGTATGAGTTCAAACGCAGCACGGCCCATGTCGACACTGCGCCACTGGACTATGCGCGTGACCCCGACGCCCCGATTGCCCTGCTCGGGCCGGCGGAGTAGGCCTGCCAAGTCTACTGCAAATCGCTGAAGGCCGCCTTCAACCGCGTGCAGGCCTCTTCGACCCGCGTGCGTTGGGTGGCCAGGTTGAAGCGTTCGAACGTCTCGCCCCCAGTGCCAAAACCTGGCCCGGGTGAGGTGGCGATCCGTGCGTCCTGCCGCAGACGCCGCACGAATTCGGCATGGTTCATTCCGGTGCCCGAGAAATCGACCCAGGCCAAGTAGGTCGCCTGCAGGGGCATCGACCACAGGCCGGGGATCTCGGAAATCGTCTCATCGAACAGCGCACGGTTGCCGTTCAGATGGTCGATCTGGGCATCCACCCATTCGGCGCCTTCCGGCGTGTAGGCCGCGGTGATCATGGCCACGCCAAGTGCGCTGGGGTCATAGTCCAAAGTGTTCAGCCGGTGGCGCATCTGCGCCCTCAGCGTGTCGTCTGGAATGATCATGTTGCCGGTGCGCTGGCCTGCGATGTTGAAGGTCTTGGACGCCGCTGTCAGCGTCACCGTCCAGGGCCGCGCATCCGGCGCGGCCACGTCCATCGGCACGAATTTGTGGCCCGGATAGACCAGATCGTGATGGATCTCGTCCGAGATCAGGATCAGCCCGTTGCGTTCGGCAAAGGCCGCCACCGCACGCAGCTCGTCCACTGTCCAAACCCGCCCGGACGGGTTCTGCGGCGAACACCAGATCAACATCCGTTCGGACCCGTCCAGCCGCGACTGTGCGTCGTCCAGGTCGATCTCATAGGTATCGCCGGCCCGCACCAGCGGGCATTCCACCACCCGGCGGCCGGTCTTGTTCACCTTGTGCGCAAACTCGTGGTAGACCGGCGTGAAGATCACCACTCCGTCCCCCGGTTCGCTCCACACATCGAGGCTCAGCGCGATGGCGTTGCCCAGACCCTGTGTTGTCAGAACCCAATCGGTCTCGATCGCCCAGTCGTGGCGGTTCTGCATCCACCACTGCACCGCCTGCAGATAGGCCGGGTGCTGCCAGGAATAGCCGAACACCCCGTGATCGGCCGCCCGGCGCACCGCGTCGATCACGCAGGGCGCGGTGGCATAGTCGGAATCGGCGGTCCACATGGCCAGCCCGTCCTCGGGCGAGACGCCGAACAGCTGCTCCATCTTGTCCCATTTCGAGCTGAAGGTGCCCCGGCGGTCGATCAGGTCGTTGAAAGTCATGTCTGCTCCATTTGTTGGCTTGAAAGCTATCGGGAAATTCGCCCGGTGCAAGGGGGGCGTTGCGGCCGCGCCCGCGATGACCTAAATCAGCCCCATGAAACGCAACATCCTGATCCATCCCGATCCCCGCCTGAAAAAGGTCTGTGCGCCCGTGGACGACCTGTCGGACGAGCTGCGCGCGCTGGCCGACGACATGCTGGAAACCATGTATGACGCGCCGGGCATTGGGCTGGCCGCGCCCCAGATCGGCGTGCTGGAACGGTTGATCGTGCTGGATTGCGTCAAGGAGGAAGGCGCCACCCCCCGCCCGCTGGTGATGTTCAACCCCGAGATCATCTCGGCCTCGGATGAGACCAGTGTCTACGAGGAAGGCTGCCTGTCGATCCCCGATCAGTTCGCCGAGGTTACCCGCCCGGCCGAGGTCGAGGTCGCCTGGATGGACCAGAACGGCAAGGCGCAGCGCGAAACCTTCGACGGGCTCTGGGCCACCTGCGTGCAGCACGAGATCGACCACCTGAACGGCAAGCTGTTCATCGACTATCTCAAGCCGCTGAAACGGCAGATGATCACGCGCAAGATGGTCAAGCTCAAGCGTGAGCTGGCCCGCGCATGACCGTCCGTCCCTGCCTGCCGTGGCCCGACAAGCGCCTGCGCACCAAGGCCGAGCCGGTAACCGAGATCACCGATGAGATCCGCGCCATCTGGGACGACATGATCGACACGATGGAGGCAATGCCCGGCGTCGGCCTAGCGGCGCCCCAGATCGGCGTGATGCTGCGGCTGGCGGTCGTGGATGGCTCGACCGAGCGTGGCCGCGCGGTGCGCCTGGCCAACCCCGAAATTCTGCACAGCTCGATCGAGCTGCGCGAGCATGACGAGGCCAGCCCGAACTTGCCGGGCGTGTCGGCCAAGATCAAACGTCCGCGTGCGGTGACGGTCCGATTCCTCAATGAAAAAGGCGAGATCGACCAGCGCGATTTCGTCGGCATCGAAGCCACCAGCGTGCAGCACCAGATCGACCATCTGAACGGTCGGATGTATTTCGACCGTCTCAGCAAGGTCAAACGCGACATGCTGCTGCGCAAGGCGAAAAAAGCGGGGTAGGGCGGCATGCGCGTCATCTTCATGGGAACGCCCGAGTTTTCGGTGCCGGTGCTGGATGCGTTGGTGCAGGCCGGGCATGAGATCGCCGCCGTCTATTGCCAGCCCCCGCGCCCGGCCGGTCGCGGCAAGAAGGACCGGCCCACGCCGGTGCATGCCCGCGCCGAGGCGCTGGGCCTGCCGGTGCGCCATCCCACCTCGCTGAAATCGCCCGAGGAACAGGCAGCCTTTGCCACGCTGAAGGCCGATGTGGCGGTGGTCGTGGCCTATGGGCTGATCCTGCCGCAGCCGATTCTGGACGCGCCCCGGCATGGCTGCCTGAACATCCACGCCAGCCTGCTGCCGCGCTGGCGCGGGGCCGCGCCGATCCACCGGGCGATCATGGCGGGCGATGCCGAGACCGGCATCTGCATCATGCAGATGGAGGCCGGTCTGGACACCGGCCCCGTTCTGCTGCGTCAGGCCACCCCGATCGGAGCCGAGGAAACCACCGCCCAGCTGCATGACCGCCTGTCGGCGATGGGCGCCGATCTGATCGTGCAGGCACTGAACCGCCTGCCCGAGCTAACCCCCGAACCGCAGCCCGAGGTCGGCGTGACCTATGCCGCAAAAATCGACAAGTCCGAGGCCCGCGTGGACTGGTCGCGCCCCGCTGTCGAGGTCGATCGCCGGATCCGTGGCCTGTCGCCCTTTCCCGGCGCCTGGACCGAGATCGAGGGCGAGCGCGTCAAGCTGCTCGCCTCGCGCCTGTCGGACGGGCAGGGCGTGCCGGGCGAGGTACTGGACGACGAGCTGCGCGTGGCCTGCGGCACCGACGCGGTCGAGTTGCTGCGCTTGCAACGGGCGGGCAGGGCGGCGCAGGATAGGGAAACCTTCCTGCGGGGCTGGTCGATCCCGGCCGGAACCCGCCTCAGCTCGGAGACGTCCTGATGTTCATGGTGATGATGGGCACCGTAGTGATTGCCGGCATCGTCGGCTATCTGTCCGAGGTGACGGGCTTTACCCACAACGGTTATCTGCAATCCATCATCATCTGCGTGGGCGGGGCGTTCCTGTTCTACTTTATCCGCATCATGTTCGGCATCAGCTTTGGGCCGCCGGGGCTGGATGCGGTGATCTCGTCGGTGGGGGCCTTGATCATCGTGCCCACGCATTGGAGGAAATGAGATGCCCGTCCTTGCCCTGATCGTCATCGGAGCCGCAGCCGGATTTCTGGCCACCCGCCTGATGCGGATCGAGGCGGACATCCCCACCACCCTGCTGATCGGTATCGCCGGGGCCGTGGTGGGCGGGCTGATCATGCGTGCCTTGCTGACGGTCATGGGTTGGATGCCCGGATTCGTCGGCGCGGTGCTGGGCGCGCTGCTGCTGATCTGGATCTGGAAGACCTATTTCCGGCGCTGACCCGAGGCCCTAGCGCGCGTCATAGATGTCCGCGGATCCAAGGCGCTGAACGGGCTGGGTTGTCATGTCGAACCGGTTCGCTTCGCCCGCAGTCATCCAGTGCATGTCCTCGGCCGAAGCCGCATCCAGAGTGAACCAGTAGAAATCCCCGTCCACGTCGATATCGCGGAAATAGTCCAGATACCTGTCATGCTCGGGGTGATCTTCCGGCAGCTCTGCGGCTATGAACCCACCGCCCGCCCAGCTATGGACCCCGACACAGGCGCCCGGTTGCAGGGTCCGTCGATTGCCCGCCAGAAACAGATCGGTTCCGCCCGATGCCACCAGACCGTTTGACGGAACGACGGTATCGAACCCTTCGGCCCGTACGACGCGGCCGAAGATCACGTTGGCGTCGTCATCCACCGACCCTTCGATGTTCTGCAACACCAGCGTCCTGCAACCCCGGATTATGGGCGATGACCTCCTCGAAGGCGCTGAGCGAGGTGTGGTCGATCGTTCCCGTCACAATGATCTTGTCCCCGCGCGCAACGAAACTCAGCGGCGTGTAGTCCTCGGCGCATCCAGCCAGCAGGGGCAGGCAGATCAGCAACCGTGTCATCGGATGAATCCTTGCGCCTTTTGCCCTTGTCCGGCGGGCGGTTATTGCCGCGGCGGGCGTGCCTTGTAGACCGGCAACTGCCAGCCGAACAGCAGCGATCCGGCCCGCAGCGCCCAACAGGACAGCGCGCAAAGGCCCAGCGCCAGCAGCGTCTCCAGCCCCAGACGGGTGGCCATCACCGCCACCAGCGCCCCCGTGAAGGCGCACGAGACATAGAGTTCGCCCTGTTTGAGCACCAGCGGCACCTCGTTGCAGACCACGTCGCGCATCAGCCCGCCCAGGCAGCCGGTGGTCACACCCATCAACACCACGATCACGCCCGACTGGCCAAGCGCCAGCGCCGCGCCGGTGCCCGCGGCAACGGCGATCGACAGCGCGAAACTGTCCAGCCAAACCAGCCAGTTGTAGCGGCTTTCAACCAGATGCGCGGTGAAGAACACGACCACCGCCGCCGCCACCGCGATCAGGATATAGTCGGGCTGACCCACCCAGAAGACCGGGTGCCGATCCAGCAGCAGATCACGCACCGTGCCACCGCCCACCGCCGTCAGACAGGCGATGAAGGCAAACCCCACAAGGTCCAGCTGCGCCCGGCTGGCCACCAGCGCCCCGGTCAGCGCAAAGACCAAAACCGAGGTATAGTCCAGCAGGGCCAGACCACTCATGTGCGGGCCTTTTTCGGCTTGAACGGGGACATGCCCGCGCGTGCCAGTTCGTCGGCGCGTTCGTTTTCGGGGTGGCCGGCATGGCCCTTGACCCATTCCCAGGTCACGTCATGGCGCTGTTGCGCTTCGTCCAGCCGCTGCCACAGGTCCACGTTCTTGACGGGCTTCTTGTTTGCGGTCTTCCAGCCGTTGCGCTTCCACCCGTGGATCCAGCCCGTCACCCCGTTTTTCACATAGGCGCTGTCGGTCACGATGGTGATTTTCGAGGGCCGCTCCAATGTCTCGAGCGCGCTGATCGCAGCCAGCAGCTCCATCCGGTTGTTGGTCGTCTCGGCCTCGCCGCCGCTCAACTCGCGCTCTTTCAGGACGGTTTCGCCATTCATGGCCCGCAGCAGCACGCCCCAGCCTCCGGGGCCGGGATTGCCGGAACAGGCACCATCGGTATAGGCAAATAGATCAGGCATGGGCCAGCACCAGAATGAAACCGTCATACGATCCGGCCAGCCCCTTTCCCATACCGGTGGTGACACGGTCAATGACGAACCCGGCCTCGACCAACGCGGTCTCGATCTCGGGGCGCGTGAAATAGGTGTAGTAGCGGTCAAGTTCGTCGCGATGCTCTCCGGTGCCCAGTTTCAGGCCCAGAAAGAACACACCGCCCGGCTTCAGGGCCTGGTGGATGGCGGTGAGGTGTCGCGGGAAATCGGCGCGCGGGGCGTGCAGCAGGGAAAAGCTGGCATAGACCCCATCGTATTCGGCTGTTTCGGTCACGTCGTCGAACGTGCCCAGATACGCCTCCACGCCATTTGCGCGGGCGTGTTCGACAAAGGCCGGTGTGGCGTCCAGCGCCCGAACCCGAAGCCCCTGGCACAGAAAGAATCCGCTGTCCAAACCCGGACCCGACCCCAGATCCAGCACCAGCCCGTCGCCGACCGCCTGCGCGAATGCTGCGCGCGATTCGATCTGTTCGGGCGGCAGCGGCACTTTCAGATAGTCGTCCACACGGGTTGTGTAGGCGTCGATGGTTCGTTTGTCGCTCACAGGAATACTCCAACGGCCAGGCAGGCCAGAACGACGGCGCTCAGCAGTAGCCGCAGTTTCATCCACCAGCGCGGGGTCAGGCCCCACGACCAGAACAGCGCGTCCAGCACCAGCAGACCGGCAAAGCCGATCATCAGGTTGGTACCCGCGTCGACCGGCCCGCCGCCGGTGGTGAAAAACGCCCACAGCGCCGGCAGGACCGACAGCCCATAACACAGCGCCGCCCGGTTGCCCGAGGTCTTGGTGGCAAAACCCCACAGAACGCCGGACATGAAGCTGAGGATCACAGCGCCATAGAACAGCTGCACATAGGGCCCCACGAACCGGGGGCCCAGCGCGCGGCTGCCCCAATCATTCAGGTCTCCGCTCAGGTAGGTCAGCGCGCCCCATACAAAGGGGATCAGACCGGCCAGGCCCAGAACTAACGGTGCGCGGGGGATGCCGCTCATGCGGGCACGCGCAGAATGCGAGGCACCTTGAACTCGACATTCTCGGTGGCGGTTTCGACGGTTTCGACGGTCACGTCATAACGGTCGCGGAAGGCGTCGATTACCTCGTTCACAAGGACTTCGGGCGCAGAGGCGCCGGCGGTGATGGCGATGCTGGAAATCCCTTCCAGCGCGCGCCAGTCGATGTCGGTGGCCCGCTGCACCAGCTGGGCATAGGTGCAGCCCGCTTTGGACGCCACTTCGACCAGACGGCGCGAGTTTGAGGAGTTGGGCGCACCCACCACCAGCAGCGCATCTGACTTGGGTGCGACGGTCTTCACCGCCTCCTGACGGTTGGTGGTGGCATAGCAGATGTCTTCCTTGTGCGGGCCGACGATGGCCGGGAAGCGGTCCTGCAGCGCGGCCACGATGTCGCGCGTGTCGTCCACCGAGAGGGTAGTCTGGGTGACAAAGGCCAGTTTTTCGGGGTCGCGGACCTGCACCTTGGCCACATCGTCAACCGTTTCCACCAGCAGAACCTCGCCCTCGGGCAGCTGGCCCATGGTGCCGACGGTTTCGGGGTGGCCCTTGTGCCCGATCATGATCATCTGCAACCCGGCCTCGGCGTGGCGCTGGGCCTCGATATGGACCTTGGATACCAGCGGGCAGGTGGCGTCGACAAAGAGCATCTCGCGCGCGGCTGCGGCGGCGGGCACTGACTTGGGCACGCCATGGGCGGAAAAGATCACCGGCCGGTCATCGGGGCATTCGTCCAGCTCTTCGACAAAGACGGCACCCTTGGCGCGCAAGCCGTCCACGACGAACTTGTTGTGCACGATCTCGTGCCGGACATAGACCGGGGCGCCCCATTTCTGCAGGGCCATTTCCACGATCTTGATCGCGCGGTCCACACCAGCGCAGAACCCGCGCGGGGCGGCCAGATACAGGGTCAGGGGGGGCTTGGTCATGCGTCTGTCTCCTTGACAGGGACAGGTAAGGCTTTTCCGCCCTCGGGTCCAGATGGGGCGGGTGTCATTTCGCTGACACAAACACATGCCAAGGTGCCGGTGTTTGAGCACAGGTTCTTTTTTGAAGACGCGCGGCTGGGGCTTTCCGTCCCGGCCGCGCCATTGATCCGCAGGTGTGGGCCGTGAGAGACGTTACTTCCCTGCCACCGCCACATTGCGCGGCTCGTCCGACGCCTCGCGCGGCGGGCGCCCGATCACGTCGCGCAGATCGTCCAGTTCGATGAAGTTGTCGGCTTGGCGCCGCAGTTCGTCCGAGATCATCGGCGGCTGGCTGCGGATGGTCGAAACCACCGACACGCGCACGCCCTGACGTTGCAGGCTGGCAATCAGCGGGCGGAAATCCCCATCGCCCGAGAACAGCACGATATGATCCACCCGTGGCGCCAGTTCCATGGCATCGACTGTCAGTTCGATATCCATGTTCCCCTTGACCTTACGGCGCCCCATGCTGTCGGTGTATTCCTTGGCCGGTTTGGTCACCATGGTGAAACCGTTGTAGTTCAGCCAGTCGACCAAGGGGCGGATCGGCGAATATTCGTCGTTTTCCAGCAGCGCTGTGTAGTAAAAGGCCCTCAGAAGCTTCCCGCGACGCATGAACTCCTGACGCAGCAACTTGTAATCAATATCAAATCCCAGGGCTTTCGCGGCGGCGTACAGATTCGAGCCGTCGATGAACAGCGCCAGCCGTTCGTCCTTGTAAAACATAAAATCGTCCTTCCGGTATTGACCAGCGCGCGGTGGTGTAAGTGAGTGAGTGATGAGAAATCACGCGCCGGCCACTTTAAAATAAGAGATTCCGCATATATCGCAAGTGCGCTCAGGTCTGAACATAGGGTTATTTATGGTCAACTCCACGTCAAAAGCGGTCATCGCGCTGGGGGCAAATCTCAAACTGAGATCATATGAACCCAAGGTGACACTTCGCAGGGCTGTCGACGCGTTGGCCGGTGAGGGCTTGGTGATTCGCGCTGTCAGCCGGTTCTTTTCGACCCCGTGTTTTCCGGCGGGCGCCGGACCGGACTATGTCAATGCCGCCGCGCTGGTCGAGACCGAGGCGGCCCCGCAGGAGGTTCTGACCCTTCTGCACAGGGTCGAGGCCGATTTCGGCCGTGCCCGCCAGCAGCGCTGGGGGATGCGCACACTTGACCTGGACCTCGTCTGCTGGGGCGATCGCGTTCTGCCCGATGCGGCCGCGTTCGACCATTGGCTGAACCTGCCGCCCGACCGGCAGCGAGAGGCGGCTCCCGAGCAGTTGATCCTACCGCATCCGCGCCTGCAGGACCGCGCCTTCGTTCTGGTTCCGATGGCGGAGGTGGCGCCGGGCTGGCGGCACCCGGTGCTGGGCCTGACGGTTAATGAAATGATCGAACGCCTGCCGCCGGACGATGTCGCCGCGGTCACGCCGCTCGATGCCGCGTGAAAAAGGGCATTTCCCGCTTGTCATGGCGGGGATTCGCGCTTAGATAAGCGTCTTCCTGACATGGATTCATTAGTGGAGAGCGCCTCATGGCCCGCGTGACGGTCGAAGATTGCGTAGACAAGGTTCCGAACCGGTTCGAACTGGTGATGCTCGCTGCCCACCGCGCGCGCGAAATTTCCGCCGGCGCGCCGATCACGATCGACCGCGACAACGACAAAAACCCGGTCGTAGCCCTGCGCGAGATTGCCGAGGAAACCCAGACCTCGGACGAACTGCGCGAGCGTCTGATAGAGGCCAACCAGACCCAGATCGAGGTCGACGAGCCTGAAGAGGATCAGATGGCGTTGCTGATGGGGGCCGAATCGGACAAGCCCGCAGATGACGACATGTCGGAAGAAAAACTCCTGCGCGCCCTGATGGAGGCTCAGGGCCAGGGGTAAGCCCTAAACACGAAGGTGCGGACCGGATGATTTCAGCTGAAGACCTGGTTGCGCTGGTCCGCAACTACAACCCCAAGACAAATTCCGATCGCATCATCCGGGCCTACGAGTTTGGCAAGAAGATGCACGAAGGCCAGTTCCGGCACTCGGGCGAGCCCTATTTCTCGCACCCAGTCGCGGTGGCGGCCATTCTGACCGAACAGCGTTTGGACGATGCGACCATCATCACGGCGCTGCTGCACGACACGATCGAGGACACCAAGGCGAGCTACTCCAAGATCGCCGAGTTGTTCGGTGACGAGGTGGCGATGCTGGTCGACGGTGTCACCAAGCTGACCAATCTCCAGCTTTCCAGCCGCGAAACCAAGCAGGCCGAGAATTTTCGCAAGCTGTTCATGGCCATGTCCAAGGACCTGCGGGTCATTCTGGTCAAGCTGGCCGACCGTCTGCACAATATGCGCACGATCAAGGCGATGCGCCCTGAAAAGCAGGTGCAGAAAGCGCGCGAGACGATGGACATCTTCGCGCCTCTGGCCGGCCGGATGGGCATGCAGTGGATGCGTGAAGAGCTTGAGGATCTGGCCTTCCGTGTCCTCAACCCCGAAGGCCGCCAGTCGATCATCCGTCGTTTCATCACGCTGCAGCGCGAAACCGGTGACGTGATCCACCGCATCACCGGGGACATGCGACGTGAGTTGGAGAAAGCGGGGATCGAGGCCGAGGTGTTCGGCCGCGCCAAGAAACCCTATTCGATCTGGCGCAAGATGCAGGAAAAGGATCAGGGCTTCTCGCGCCTGTCCGACATCTATGGCTTCCGCATCATCACCCAGACCGAGGAAGACTGCTATCGCGCGCTGGGCGCGATCCATCAACGCTGGCGTGCGGTGCCGGGGCGGTTCAAGGATTACATCAGTCAGCCCAAATCGAACGGCTATCGCTCGATCCACACGACCGTTTCCGGGCGTGACGGCAAGCGGGTCGAGGTGCAGATCCGAACCCGGCAGATGCACGATGTTGCCGAGTCCGGTGTGGCGGCGCATTGGTCCTACCGGGACGGGGTACGGACCGAGAACCCCTTTGCGGTGGACCCTGCCAAGTGGATCGCGAGCCTGACCGAACAGTTCAACGCCGAGGAAGACCACGAGGATTTTCTCGAAGCGGTCAAGCTCGAGATGTATTCCGACCAGGTGTTCTGCTTCACGCCCAAGGGCGATGTGGTCAAGTTGCCGCGTGGGGCAACGCCGATCGATTTCGCCTATGCGATCCACACCCGCATCGGCCATGCCTGCGTGGGGGCCAAGGTCGACGGCATCCGGGTGCCGCTGTGGACCCGGCTCAAGAACGGCCAATCGGTCGACATCATCACCGCAGACGGCCAGACGCCGCAGGTGACATGGCTTGAGATTGCCGTGACCGGCAAGGCCCGCACCGCCATCCGCCGCGCCCTGCGCGAGGTCGACCGCGAAAGATTCATCAAGCTGGGCCGCGAATTGGTGCGCGCGGGGTTCGAGCACGTGGGCCGCAAGGCGACCGACAAGGCGCTGGAGACCGCTGCCAAGCAGCTGCGGATCAAGGACAGCGACGAGTTGCTGGCCCGGGTCGGCAGTGCCGAACTGACAGCCCATGACGTGGTCGCCGTGGTCTATCCCGAACTGACCAAGGATGAGGGCGAGGCGATCCCGCTGCGCCGCGCGGTGATTGGCCTGGAACCGGGCCAGAAATTCGAGCGTGCGCCCTGTTGTCAGCCGCTTCCGGGGGAAAGGATCGTGGGCATCACTTCGCGCGGGAAAGGTGTAGTGGTGCATGCCATCGACTGCGGTCGCCTGACCGAATTCGAAGACCAGCCGCAGCGCTGGGTTGATCTGCACTGGCATTCGGGTACGCACCCGGCGGCGTACGGCGCCACGCTGGATCTGACCATCGGCAACGATGCCGGGGTGCTGGGGCGTATTTGCACATTGATCGGCGAGAAAAAGGCCAATATCTCGAACTTGGAATTCGTGGACCGCAAACCGGATTTTTACCGCCTTTTACTCAGTGTCGAGGTGCGCGACCTGCAACAGCTGCATTCGCTGATGCTGATGCTCGAGGCCGAAAGCGATGTCGCGGCGGTCGAACGGTATCGAAACACGCGGGACGCTGCGGTCGCAGCAAGCTGAGAGGGGACACGCAGGAGTGGTATTCAAGCGCCGTGATCGCCGCTCTGCTCTTCAGGCCGCCTCGGAGTTCGTTTATCCGCGCGGCGGTTGGACCCGGGCCTTTCACTATGTCAAACACCGCGTCCGGCGTCTGCCCGATACGCCCGAGCGTATCGCGCGCGGCATTGGCGCCGGAGTGTTCGCCTCGTTCACGCCGTTCTACGGGTTGCATTTTGTGGTGGCTGCGGTGCTGGCCCGGCTGATCAACGGCAACATTCTGGCCGCGCTCAGCGGCACGTTTTTCGGCAACCCGCTGACCTATGTGCCGATCGGGGTGATCTGCCTGCAGACCGGGCATTTCCTGCTGGGCACAAAATATGATGAGGGCGACACCCAGGGGCTGATGCGCAAATTCGCCGATGCGCTTGGGGATCTGAAGAACAATTTCGTGGCTCTGTTCACCGACCGCGTCGCCGACTGGCATGGCTGGGCGCAGTTCTATGACGGCGTATTCTACCCTTACATGATCGGCGGTATCATCCCGGGTATCGTGGCCGGAGTGATCTGCGGCTATATCAGCCTGCCGCTGATCCGCACCTATCAACAGCGCCGCCGGGCCAAGATCAAAGCCAAGTTCGAGGAAATCAAACGCCGCGCCGAAGCAGCCCCTGCCGTTTCGCAAACAAACCCTCTACGCTCGGCGCGGGCGACCAGAAAGGAATCGAAAGATGTCTGACACTCACCTGCGTCTGGGCGTGAACATCGACCACGTGGCCACCGTGCGCAACGCGCGCGGCGGGGCATATCCCGACCCGCTGCGCGCGGCCAAACTGGCCGAAGAGGCCGGTGCCGATGGCATCACCGCGCATCTGCGCGAAGACCGCCGCCACATTTCCGACGCCGACATCGAAGGCTTGATGCAGGTGCTGTCTGTGCCGCTGAACTTTGAAATGGCTGCCACCCCCGAGATGCAGGCGATTGCCCTGCGCCACAAGCCGCACGCGGTCTGCATCGTCCCCGAAAAGCGCGAGGAACGCACCACAGAGGGCGGGTTGGAAGTCGCGCGCGAGGAAAATCGTCTTGCCCACTTCATCGCGCCGCTGCGTGACGCGGGCTGCCGCGTATCTATCTTCATCGCCGCCGACCGCAAGCAGATCGAGGCCGCCCACCGCATCGGCGCGCAGGTGATCGAGCTGCACACTGGCGCCTATTGCGACGCCCATGCCGAAGGCCGGATGGACGACGCGCGACGAGAACTGGACGCGCTGCGTGAGATGTCCGCCTTTGCTCATGCGCTGGGGCTCGAAGTACACGCCGGCCACGGTCTGACCTATGACACGGTGCAGCCCGTGGCAGCCTTCCCCGAACTGCGCGAACTCAACATCGGCCATTTCCTGATCGGTGAGGCCATCTTCCGCGGTCTGGGTCCGGCCATCCATGAAATGCGCCGCCTGATGGACGAGGCGCGAGCGCCGTCGCATTCAGGAAAGGTCGACGCCTGACATGATCCTCGGCATCGGCACCGATCTGGCGAATATCGACCGTATCCAGGGCACGCTTGACCGGTTCGGCGACCGGTTCCGCAACCGTGTCTTCACCGAGACCGAGCAGCGCAAGGCCGAGCGGCGCGCCGACACCGCCGGCACCTATGCCAAGCGCTGGGCCGCGAAAGAGGCCTGCTCCAAGGCGCTGGGCACCGGCTTGCGCATGGGCATCGCCTGGAAGGACATGGCCGTGACCAACCTGCACACCGGGCAACCCGTGATGCACGTCACCGGCTGGGCGGCTGAGCGGCTGCGCGAGATGACGCCCGATGGGCACGAGGCCATCATCCACGTCACCCTGACTGATGACCACCCCTGGGCCCAGGCTTTCGTTGTGATCGAGGCCCGCCCCGTGGCCGATTCGGACGCGGCCTTGACTTGGCCTCGATCGCCCCGCATGTAGCCCCAACGACGCAAGGACTGGAGAGCAGTATGGCCGAGCAAGCCAAATCCGGAAACGCCATCTGGGAGACGATCAAGACCATCGTCTATGCCCTGCTGATCGCGGGCGTTTTCCGCACTCTGTTCTTTCAGCCTTTCTGGATTCCGTCGGGATCGATGAAACCCACGCTGCTGATCGGCGACTTCCTGTTCGTCAACAAGATGGCCTATGGCTACTCCTACGCCTCGTGCCCCAGCCTGATCATCCCCAGTGTCGGACTCAACATCGATGCCGAAGACATCTGCGGCTGGATGGGCGGAGACAACACCCGTCTGCTGGGCGGAGAGCCGGAACGCGGCGATGTGATCGTGTTCCGCCACCCGGTCACCGGCCGCGACTACATCAAACGGCTGATCGGCCTGCCGGGCGACCGCATCCAGGTGCGCGGTGGGGTGGTCTACATCAACGGGGTCGAGGTCAAGCAGACCCCCGACGGCACTTTCACCGAGATCGCCGAGCCGCAAGGCCCGCAGCGCCTGCGCCCGCGCTGCGAAAACGGCCCGGTCGGTGTCGGCGGCACCTGCGAGAAGTCACGCTTCATCGAAACCCTGCCCAACGGCGTTCAGCACGAAATCCTGAACATCGGCAACCAGGGATCGGACAACACCGGTATCTACCTCGTACCCGAGGGCCACTATTTCTTCATGGGTGACAACCGCGACAACTCGGCCGACTCGCGCCTGCCGCAATCGGCTGGCGGGGTAGGTTACGTGCCTTATGAAAACCTGATCGGTCGCGCCGATCGCATCATGTTCTCGTCTGCGGGCCGGTCGATGCTGTTCTTCTGGACCTGGCGGGGCGACAGGTTCTTCAAGGCAATCCATTGAAGCTGTCGGCTGACATGAAGGCGTTCCAGAAACGCCTCGGGCACCAGTTCGCCAATCCCGAACTGCTGGTGCGGGCGCTGACGCACGGGTCGGTCTCTTCGGCCACACGGCCTGACAACCAGCGGCTCGAATTCCTCGGTGACCGGGTCTTAGGCCTGGTGATGGCCAGCGCACTGCTCGAGGCCGACAAGACCGCCACCGAAGGCCAGTTGGCGCCGCGGTTCAACGCGCTTGTGCGAAAGGAGACCTGTGCCGAGGTCGCCCGTCAGATCGACCTGGGCGCAGTGCTGAAGCTGGGGCGGTCCGAGATGATGTCGGGCGGCCGCCGCAAACAGGCGTTGCTGGGCGACGCGATGGAGGCGGTGATTGCCGCCGTCTATCGCGATGCCGGGTTCGAGGCTGCACGTGACGTGATCCTCAAGCTCTGGGGAGATCGGATCCATACGGTTAAGGCTGATGCCCGCGACGCCAAGACCGCGCTTCAGGAATGGGCCCAGGCCCGCGGTCAGAAACCGCCCAGCTATGTCGAGCTGTCGCGCACAGGGCCTGATCACGCTCCGGTCTTCACCATCGCCGCCCGGCTGGAATCCGGCCCCGAGGCTCAGGCCACTGCGCCCTCCAAGCGTCAGGCCGAACAGGCCGCCGCACGTGCCTTGCTGGACAGTCTGCCCAAGTAATCGGCCCGCCTTCATCTGGCTGAAAATATCCCGGGGGGCCCGGGGGCTGGCCCCCCGGCTCACGACGCAGTCCAGGGCTGGCCCCCGACGCCGTTCTGCGCTAGGGAAACAGACTTGCAACCAGGACCAACGACACCATGACGACACGCGCCGGATTCATCGCCCTGATCGGAGAGCCCAACGCAGGCAAATCCACCCTTCTGAACCGCATGGTCGGGGCCAAGGTCTCTATCGTGACGCACAAGGTGCAGACCACGCGCGCCCGTATCCGCGGCGTTGCGATGGAGGGTGATGCGCAACTGGTCTTCGTCGACACGCCGGGTCTGTTCAAACCCCGCCGCCGGCTTGACCGCGCGATGGTCGCGGCGGCCTGGGGCGGGGCGGCCGATGCCGACATCATCGTGCTGATGGTCGAAGCGCATCGCGGTATCACCGAAGGCGTCGAGCGCATCCTGGATGGCCTGTCCGAGATCGCGCAGGGCCGTAAGGTGGCGCTGGCGATCAACAAGATCGACCGGGTCGAAGCCCCCGCGCTGCTGTCCCTGACTCGCGACCTGAATGACCGCTTCTCCTTTGCCGAAACCTTCATGATCTCGGCCGAGAAGGGCCACGGCGTCGAGGACCTGCGTGCCTGGCTGGCCCAGCATCTGCCCGAAGGCCCCTGGCTTTATCCCGAAGACCAGATCGCCGATCTGCCGCTGCGCATGATCGCGGCCGAGATCACGCGCGAGAAGCTGACCCTGCGCCTGCACCAGGAGCTGCCCTATCAGCTGACGGTCGAGACCGAGAACTGGGAAGAGCGCAAGGATGGTTCGGCCAAGATCGACCAGGTGATCTATGTCATGCGCGACGGCCACAAGGGCATCGTGCTGGGCAAGCGCGGCGAGACGATCAAGGCCGTCAGCCAGGCCGCCCGGGCCGAGTTGGAGGAATTTCTTGATCGCAAGGTCCACCTGTTCCTGCAGGTGAAGGTCCGGCCCAACTGGCTGGAAGAGGCCGAGCGCTACTCGGAAATGGGGCTGGATTTCAAAGACGGCAACGCATGACCCGCCTGACGGCCGAGTTCTGGGTCCACGCCTATCTGGCCCGGCTGCGCCTGCACGAGATCCCGGCCTTTGTCGTGGCGCATGGCGACGACACCGCCGGCGCGGTTCTGGTCAAGCTCAACACGCTCGACGGAAATGCCATCGCCTTTCAGCGCAGCTTCGACCTGCTCAGCGGCGCGCGCAAATGGATCGAACTCGCCAAAGGCCCCGAGGCCGAGGTGGACGAGGCCATTGCCCGTCAGCGCAGCTTTGACCCCGACCTCTGGGTGATCGAGGTCGAAGACCGGCAGGGCCGGCACCTGTTGAACGAAGAGGGGCTGGACTGAGATCTGGACCTTTCAGGTCAGCCGATACAGCGCGTTGCGCCCGAATTTACCGCGCAATTCATATCCGTTTTGCTCCAAAAGACCCGCAATATCGACCGACCAGAAGCGTTCGTGCTGGAGTTCGAAGAAGATCGATTTGGGTTTCTGGGTGGCCGAAGCTTCGGTGATCAGCGGGGCAAGCACCCGGTCTTCCTGGCCCTCGACATCCACCTTGACCAGGTCGATCGGCGTATCCGGGTCGGATGGCAGAAACTCGGTCAGCGTCCGCACCTGAACCGATATGCCTTTGGCACCGCGCATCGGTTCGCCCAGTCTGGCCAGCCCCAGGTTTCCCTGCGCTGGCACAAACAGCTCCATCTCGCCGCTATTGTCCGAAATCGCGCAATCATGGACCCGGATGCAGTCAAATGCGTTCAGGTGGATGTTTTCTTCCAGCCGCGCCCGCATGACAGGGTTGGGTTCGAATGCATGGATCACTGATCCGGGTGCCGCGACCGCTGCCAGGCGCAGGGTGTGAGCCCCGGCATTGGCGCCAACGTCATAGGCCACGATCGGGCGGTCTTTGGGCAGGTCTTTCAGAATATGCCGCAAAGCACGTTCTTCCTGGGTGCGCCCCATGCGCCAGATCTGAAATTCCGTGTTGTTGTCGGCGGGATGAATGCGCATCCGGCACCCGCGATAGTCGACCTCGGTGGGTTTCAATTCGCGGCGGATGCGTTTTCTGATCTTGTTGGGGGTGTCCGGGTCATTGAAGATGTCGCGTAGAAGGTCATTCGGCCAGTCCATGGCGGTAGATCCCGTTTTAGTTCCCCGTTCCGAGTGCTTTCTATCAGTGGGATCTGCGCTGAAAAACGCTTATTCCTGATCGGGCCTTTCCGCGCCCGTCAGGATGCTCCGGGCACCCACAGGGGCGACAGTGCCAGCCAGACGCCCGCGAACATGGCGACCCCGCCCAGGTTCACCCAGACGTGCCAGATCGCATAGCGGTAGGGCAGCGTCTTGCGGGCATAGAACGCGGTTCCGACTACATAGCAGCCCGACCCGGCCAGAATGCACCAAAGTGTCGCTACGGGTACGCTCCGCAGGTCGGGCAGGGCCAGCAGCCCCAGCGCTCCCAGTCCTAGGTAGGACGCGGTCGACCAGCGCGATTTCACGGTTTCATTGGTTGTCTTGTTCCAGACCGCCACCGCCGTCAGAGCCCAGCACACCACCAGCAGACCCATCGTCCAGGGCGTGCCAGCCAGAACGAAGAACGGCGTGAAGGTGCCGGCGATGCTGGGATAGATCGCCGCGTGGTCGATGCGCCGCAGCAGCGTCCGCCGCTCGTGCAGCGGCAGAAAGTGATAGGCCCAGGACGCCATGTTCGACGCCAGCGCGCACGCCACATAGACCAAGACCGCAGCCACCAGCGCACCTTGCAGATGGGCCATCGCTTTTGACAGCAGCGTGCCGCCCGCGCCCAAGATCAACGCCAGCCCCAGCGAATGCACCGCCATATCCGCGCGGCGGAAGGCGGGGGAAATGCTGGGAAAGGTTGCGTCGGTCATGTCTGGCCTCGTGGCTGCCCGTTCCGGGTAATGCCGCTGCGAATTCAAGTCCACAATTCCGGCGCGTCAGTTGGAGTTCTTCGATTGAATTTGCTTCTTTTTGCGCCGCGCCGTACCGTCACGGTTCGACGCGACCTCAAGGCAAACCAAAGGCCCCGCATGGACTGGCGCGACCATGGCATTCTTCTGACCACCCGCCGCCACGGCGAAACTGCGGCCATCATCGAGGTGTTCACCGAAACCCATGGCCGCCATGCGGGCGTGGTGCGCGGGGGTGCCAGCCGCAAGATTGCGCCCATCCTGCAACCCGGCGCGCAGTTGGACGTGCTATGGCGGGCGCGATTGCAGGAACATATCGGCACCTTCCAGGTCGAGCCGCTGCGCTCGCGCGCGGCGGCGGCGTTTTCGGGGCGGTTGGCGTTGTCAGGGCTGAACGTGGTCGTGGCGCTGCTGTCCTTCTGCCTGCCCGAACGCGAACCACACCCCGGCCTCTACCGGCAGACGGAACAGCTGATGGATCTGCTGGGCCAGGATGAGATCTGGCCGCTGGCCTATCTGCGCTGGGAACTGGCCCTGCTTGAAGAGTTGGGCTTTGGGCTGGACCTGACCCGCTGCGCCGTGACCGGCACGACCGAGGGGCTGGCCTATGTCTCACCCAAGACAGGTCGGGCGGTCAGTGCCGAAGGCGCCGGGGATTGGGCCGAACGGCTGTTGCCTCTGCCGCCGGTGTTGCGTGGGCAGGGGGCCGCCCCGGATGACGAGGTCGCCGCCGGGCTGCGCACAACCGGCTATTTCCTGGCGCATCGCGTGGCGCCATCGCTGGGTCACACGCCGCTGCCCGAAGCCCGCGCCCGCTTTGTCGATCAGTTCACTCGGCGGCTTTGAACACCATCTCGTGCCCGTCCTCGTTGCGCAGGATCAGCACGTCGCCCGACACCTCGGACTGCGTCATCGCCAGCAGCGCGGCGAAATAGAACCCTTCGGCCTCAAGCCCGGCGCAAGCGGCGCGGGTGGCGGTCAGGTCGGCGATTTCGAACCACGGATAGGGCGCGCTCAATGTGCCCGAGTAGCTGTTGCAGGGCGCGTTGCCGGCAATCTTGCCTTCTTCGGGAAAGCGCAGCAAGGCGCTCGCGTCATAGGACTGGCCGTTCACCTCCTGCAGCACCCAGGTGCGGTCGGCTGCGCCATAGGCGGCGACGCTTTCGTCGCGATCACATTGCAACAGGGCAAGGGCGGGCAGGATCAGGCTCAGGCGCAGCATGAGGGCTTTCTATCCCGACTTGGCGTCATTGCGCCAGCAGTTCGGTGCGCACCTCCATCCGTGGACGCCAGTTGTAGCGCGTGTCCTCGCGCACCGGCGCCCAGAACAGGTCACCCCCGTTGCGCCAACCGTCCAGCACGATCGCGTCATAGGGCCCGCCGCCCTTGGCGCTGATCGCGGCGGAGTGGTGGATGATGCGGAACGGGGTCGGCGGCGAGGTGATCCAGTGCAGGTCCAGCGTGCGGAAGTTCTCTTGCCGCAGCCGCTTCAGGATATCCTCGGCCCAGTCATTGCACAGCCCGCGTTCGCGAAAACCGTTGATGACCTTGGCGTTGTGAATGATCGCCGGATCGGTGACCCGATACTCGGCCCTCAGCTGCAGCGCATAGTCATGAGCGATTCGTGCCGCGCGGGCGGCTTCCTGCGGATCGACATCGGGGCCGAGGTTCTGAATGGCGCGGGTCAGACCGGCAACATCGCCCGAGGGTGTGCCGGACGGCGTGCTGCATCCCGCAAGCAGGAAGCCAAGAACAAGGATCAGAAGGCGCGCCATGGTCACTCCGCAAAGATCAGGTCGGCATCTGCGTAGCCGCGGCGCAGCATGATGCGGTTCGATAGCTACTTAGCTGAAACCTGTACCGGGGCCCAAGCGGGAAATTAGCGCGCCATCGTGTCTGGTGGGTCGAGTTGGGTGAATTGAATGCGGCAGATCTGGTCATTCGGCACTACTGGATTGCCACAAAAGAAAAGACCCGGCACCGGGCCGGGTCAAGTTGGGGAAACCGCGACATACTGGCGCTCAGGCCAGCAGACGCCGCGCGATGACTTGCGCCTGGATCTCGGCGGCGCCTTCAAAGATGTTCAGAATGCGGGCGTCGCACAGAACGCGGCTGATCTTGTATTCCAGCGCGAAACCGTTGCCGCCGTGGATCTGCAACCCGTTGTCGGCCGCCGCCCAGGCAACACGCGCGCCCAGCAGCTTGGCCATCCCGGCCTCCAGGTCGCAGCGGTGGCCGTTGTCCTTCTCCCAGGCGCTGAAATAGGTCAGCTGACGGGCGATCATGATCTCGACCGCCATCATCGCCAGCTTGCCCGACACGCGCGGGAATTTGATCAGGGCCTTGCCGAACTGTTTGCGCTCCTGCGCGTATTGCATGGCGATGTCCAGCGCGCTTTGGGCCACGCCGATGGCGCGGGCGGCGGTCTGGATGCGCGCGGACTCGAAGGTTTCCATGAGCTGCTTGAAGCCCTTGCCTTCCTCGCCGCCGAGCAGGTTCTCGCCCTTGACGTGGAAGCCGTCGAAGGCCAGCTCGTATTCCTTCATGCCGCGATAGCCCAGCACCTCGATCTCGCCGCCGGTCATACCGGGGGTCGGGAATGGGTTGTCGTCGGTGCCGGGCGTCTTTTCGGCCAGGAACATCGACAATCCGCGATGGTCGGTGGTTTCGGGATCGGTGCGTGCCAGCAGCGTCATCACATGGGTGCGCGCGGCATGGGTGATCCAGGTCTTGTTGCCGGTGATCTTGTAGTCGCCGTTCTCGTCCTTGACCGCGCGGGTGCGCAGGCTGCCGAGGTCCGAGCCGGTGTTGGGTTCGGTGAACACGGCGGTGGGCAGGATCTCCGCACTCGCGATCTTGGGCAGCCATTGGGCCTTTTGTGCATCGGTGCCGCCCGCCAGGATCAGTTCGGCCGCGATCTCGGACCGGGTGCCCAAGCTGCCGACGCCGATGTACCCGCGGGACAGTTCCTCGGAAACCACGCACATCGACGCTTTGGACAGGCCGAACCCGCCATATTCCTCGGGGATGGTCAGGCCAAAGACGCCCATCTCGGCCAGTTCCTCGATGATTTCCATCGGGATCAGTTCGTCCTTCAGGTGCCACTCGTGCGCGTTGGGCTCGACCCGATCCAGCGCATAGCGGCGGAACTGCTCGCGGATCATCTCAAGCTCTTCATCCAGGCCCGAGGCGCCGAACATCGTGGCCCCGGACTGGTCTTGCATCAGCTGAACCAGACGGCTGCGCGCGGCCTGGCTGTTGGCCTGTGCCATCAGCGTCTGCACCTCGGCGCATTGGAAGCCCGACAGCGCATCCCAGCCCAGCCCCAGATCCTGCAGGCGCACGACCTCGCCCTGGTTCATCGGGATGCCGCCGGCGACCTGGTGCAGGTATTCACCAAACGCGATTTGGTGCAGCAACTGCTCCATCTCGCCGAACTTGCCCTGGGCGTCCAGCGCCTCGGCCCATTTCTGCATCTGCTGCAGCGACTGGTTGTAGGTGGCCAGCCAGGCCAGCCCATGCGCGGCGGTCTGGTTCGCTTCGACCAAGGCGCCCGAGACGCGACCCTCGGCCGTGACCATCTCGCGCACCGCATCGCGCGCCCGGTCAAAGACGGACTGAACCGCCGGCAGCGCGGCCCCCGTTAGGGTCAGAAGATCGGGCAGAACCGGCTGAGAAGTCATGTTCGTCATATCTTGTCCGTCATGGGCCATGAATCACGTCCTTTGCTGGGTTGTCTGGTCATATCATGCTGCAAGTGCAGCGCAACAAAAATTCACAAAATGCGTCGAAAAGGTCCAAAAATTACGCAACGATTTTTGCGATGCAGAAGAAATGCAGGGTGTTATTTAAGGGCATGACACTGTTTTCGATGCTGAGTTGGCCCGAGCTCTGCCTTGCCTTCGCGGTGGCCTTTCTGGCCGGTGCGGTCAAAGGCATGGTCGGGTTTGCCATGCCGATGGTTCTTGTTTCGGGGCTGAGCATGATGCTGCCGCCGCAACTGGCCCTGGCCGGGCTCATCCTGCCCACGTTGGTCACGAACGGGTTTCAGGCCCTGCGCGAAGGGCGTGCGGCGGCGGTGTCGGCCATTCGGCAGTTCCGGGTGTTCCTGATGGTGGGGCTGGTGTTCCTGCTTGCCAGCGCGCAGTTGGTCAGCCTTGTGCCGGCGCGGGCGTTCTTGTTGCTGGTCGGTCTTCCCGTCACGTTTTTTGCCGCGATGCAGTTGCTGGGGTTCGGGCTGAGCCTGTCCCGGCCTTCGGCGCGGATAGAAGCTGCGATTGGCGCGATGGCAGGGTTCGTCGGGGGCATTTCCGGGGTTTGGGGGCCGCCAACCGTGGCTTATCTGACCGCGCTGAACACGCCCAAGTCCGAGCAGCTGCGGATACAGGGGGTGATTTACGGATTGGGTGCCGTGGCGCTGGCCGTGGCGCATGTGGGATCGGGGGTGCTGCGCGCCGATACGGTGCCGTTTTCCATGGCGCTGACAGTTCCCGCGGTGGCAGGCATGTGGTTGGGGCTGCGCTTGCACGACCGGATCGATCAGGCCACATTTCGCAAGGCAACGCTGCTGGTGCTGATGGTCGCCGGTGCAAACCTGTTGCGGCGCGGTCTGGTCGGGTGATCGGTCAGGTCTGGCGGTCGACTACGCGAAAGGCGAAATACAAGCCGAACATCAAAAACAGCAGCCCTGACATGTCACCAATAAGAAACGCAACATATTCCGAGGTCGAACTGCCGAAGGCCAAGTTGGTCAAGATGGACACCAGAATCGATGTGATCACACCGACCCCCATGATGCAGGCCCAGCACGGGCTGCGGCCAGGGGCGGGAAACAGATCCCACCCCGCCCATTTCAGCAGGTAGAACACCGCCGGTGCCGTCGTGACCGCGATGGCAATCGCCAGCAGTCGGTTTGCCAGAAACACATCCGCGCCGCCCAGCAGTGCGAATACGATGAACACTCCGGGAAACAGCGCCGGAATGGCCCGCCATCCAAGCAGCCAGGCCGCCAGAACCCGCACGCCATGTGGCAGAAACAGCAGGCTGGCGCGGCTTGGGTATTCCGGGAAGAAAACGTTCTGCAGAGGCATCAGAACCGAAAACGTCAGAAATGACGCTCCGACATATGCCAGCGAGGCGAAAAACGTGTCAGTGATCCACGATCGCATGAGGTTCAGCTGAACGAGCGCAGCAGCAGGTCAACGCGGCGCATTGACGATATAGCGGCCCCTGTTTGCGTTTCCGCTGTGCGCCAGATAGCCTTTCTGCACCAGCGATTTCAGTGCGCGGAAAAAAGTCGGTCTGGATATGCTTTGCACCAGGGTGTGTTCGATCAATCCATAGGTGCGGATCTCGGAACCGTTCTTGGACAATTCTTCGGCCGCATAATAAATGTCACGTTCAACCGGAGATAGTTCCTCGAGACCCAGTGTACGCTCCATGCTGTGTACCAGTTTGCGCAATTCGGCCAGTTTCGAGATTTCGGTCATGTTCATTCCTGATATTCTTGCTGCCAACATAACGCCCCGTTTGGGTGGAACAGTTTCGGTGGAACACTTGGCACGCCCCGAAGCGGCATTCCGCTGTCACGTTGACACTAGCCCCCTACTAGTCCACTATACTCTTGATTAGACGGCCTGTTCTTGTGGTGAGTGAACAGATGCAGGTCGCCCACAAGGTATTTTCAGTGTATCTTCAGTCCCGGCCCGGTGCGCAAGCGCCGGGCTATTTGCGAGTTGAGAAGTTTCTCTATCGCAAGTTCGCATGCCAAGCAACGCATTTGTATGCGCAACATCGGAATTACAACCATAGGGATAGTGAGGTTCCGTTGGGTTCCGCCACACGAAGAACGGGGGCCGCGTGGCCCCCGTCTGCTGCAGTGGTCTGCGCGGTGTCAGCCGATCGCCACGGCCCGGATATCTTCGTCGATGAAAGGCAGGTACTGCTCGAAATTCTCAGCAAACATCTGCACCAGCTTTTCGGCCTGTTTGTCGAAGGCGGCCTGATCATCCCATGTCCGGCGCGGATCCAGCAGCACTTCGGGGACGCCCGGTACCGCCACCGGTACATCAAAACCGAAATTGGCATCCTTGCGGTATTCCGCGTCGGCCAGCGAGCCGTCCAGAGCTGCGGTCAGCAGGGCGCGGGTGGCCTTGATCGGCATCCGGCTGCCTACACCGTAGGCGCCGCCGGTCCAGCCGGTGTTCACCAGCCAGCAGGTGGCGCCGTGCTGGGCGATCTTGTCGCGAAGCAACTTACCGTATTCCTCGGGGCGGCGCGGCATGAACGGGGCGCCGAAGCAGGTCGAGAAGGTGGGTTGCGGCTCGGTCACGCCGCGCTCGGTTCCGGCGACCTTCGAGGTGAAGCCCGACAGGAAGTGGTACATTGCCTGCGCCGGGGTCAGCCGCGCGATGGGAGGCAGCACGCCGAAGGCATCGCAGGTCAGCATGATAATGTTCTTCGGATGGCCGCCCAAAGCGGTTTTCGACGCGTTCGAGATGTATTCCAGCGGATAGGCGCAGCGCATGTTCGCGGTCAGGCTGTCATCGTCGAAATCAAGTTCCCGGGTCTCGGGGTCAAAAACCATGTTCTCGACCACGGTGCCGAATTTCGAGGTGGTCGCGTAGATCTCGGGTTCGGCCTCGGGGTTTAGGTTGATGGTCTTGGCATAGCAGCCGCCTTCGAAGTTGAAGGTGCCGCGGTCGGACCAGCCGTGTTCGTCATCACCGATCAGAACGCGCGCCGGGTCCGCCGACAAAGTGGTCTTTCCGGTGCCCGACAAGCCAAAGAACACGGCTGTGTCGACCGGGTTGCCGACGGCGTGGTTGGCCGAGCAGTGCATCGGCATCACACCTTTTTCCGGCAGCAGGTAGTTGAGCAGCGTGAACACGGATTTCTTGTTCTCGCCGGCGTATTCGGTGCCGCCGATCAGAATCAGTCTGCGGTCGAAGTTCAACGCGATCACGGTGTCGCTGCGGCAGTCGTGCCGGGCCGGATCCGCCTTGAAGCTGGGGCAATTGATGACGGTGAAATCGGCGACGAACTCGTCCAGGTCCTCGCGGTCGGGGCGGCGCAGCATGTGGCGGATGAACAGGCTGTGCCAGGCCAGCTCGGTGACCATGCGCACGTTGATCGCATAGGTGGGATCGGCCCCACCGACCAGATCCTGCACGAAGTAATCCTTGCCCCGCATGTGCGCCAGCATGTCGTCGTAAAGGGCGTCAAAGCCCTCGGAGCTCATGGCGGCGTTGTTTTCCCACCAGATGCTGTCGGCCACGCTGTCGGTCTTGACCACATGCTTGTCCTTGGGTGAGCGGCCGGTGAACTTGCCGGTCGAGACCAGGAAGGCCCCGCCGTTGCCCAGCGTGCCTTCGCCCCGTTTGAGGGCCTCTTCGATCAGCGCCGGTTCGATGAAGTTGTAATAGACATTGCCCAGACCCCCGATGCCCTGATCTTCGAGGCGAAATTGCGGGTTAACCCGTCCAGATGTCATGCGTGTCTTCTCCTGTGGCGGCGCCGGAAAAAAATCCTTCAGCGCACTTTGGGCATTTTTGCCGGGAAACCGGCGGATGCTCGTGTCTTAACATGGGCGCCAAAGGCATGAACAGGACGGTTTGGCACAGTTAGCGCCATCACATCCAAGTTTAGCGCAACCACGAATTTCCTGTCGGAAAGCGCGACCACTTTCGGCCATCCGTTACGACCTTTTTGTCTCAGCTTCGTGAACAATGTGGCGCGATTCGTACATCCGGATTGATTCGCGGCCTTAAAAAAGCCAAGAATGCCCTACAAAAGCACAAGATAACTTCAGTGAGCAGGTAGAGGGCAGCCCTATGTCTAAGATTGCACTGGTGGACGACGATCGGAATATCCTTACGTCCGTGTCCATGACGCTCGAGGCCGAGGGATTCGAGGTCGAAACCTACAATGACGGGCAGGCCGCCCTGGATGCGTTCAACAAGAAACTGCCCGACATGGCGGTTCTGGACATCAAGATGCCCCGGATGGACGGCATGGACCTGTTACAGCGTCTGCGTCAGAAAACCCAGATGCCAGTCATCTTCCTGACCTCGAAGGACGACGAGATCGACGAGGTTCTGGGTCTGCGCATGGGGGCGGATGACTATGTGAAAAAGCCGTTCTCGCAACGTCTTCTAGTCGAACGGATCCGCGCCTTGCTGCGCCGGCAGGAAGCGATCTCGGGCGATGCGTCGGCGTCGGCGCCCGGCGAGACCAAGGTCATGGAACGAGGCCACCTGCGGATGGACCCGTTGCGCCACGCGGTCAGCTGGAAAGGCACGGACGTGTCCCTGACGGTGACCGAGTTCCTGTTGCTGCAAGCCTTGGCCCAGCGGCCGGGTTTCGTCAAAAGCCGCGATCAGCTGATGGATGTGGCCTATGACGATCAGGTCTATGTGGACGACCGCACGATCGACAGCCATATCAAACGTCTGCGCAAGAAAATGCGCGCGGCCGATCCAGAATTTTCGGCCATCGAGACGCTTTATGGCATAGGATACCGGTACAACGAAGAATAAGCCGGACTGGCTTTAGCAAAGGTGATTGGGTTTCGTGAGGGACACCCAGCAGGGCAGCGAAATGCGCGACGGTGGCGTCGTATTGGGGGATGACTGGGTCATCCCGCAGGACCCCGAATCGGCCGAATTGCGCGCGCGTCGCTCGCGCCGGACGCTGTTCACGTTGCGCAACTCGCCGCTGGCCCGCAAGATCATCACGTTCAACCTGATCGCCCTGGTGACCCTTGTCGCCGGTCTTTTGTATTTGGATGACTCCCGGGCCGAGCGGGTCCAGCAGACGGCACGCGACCTGATCGGCGACGCTAAGTTGGTGTCGAATGTCTTTGAAGCCCAACTGCGGCGGACCGAGGGCGCTCGGGCGACGGCGGATTTGAACATCAAGGACACGCTGTCGTTGCTCAGCATACCCGAAGGCGGCGAGGTATTCGTCTATGATGACACAGGTACGTTGATCGGATGGACGCGGGGCGAATCATCCGTGGCCAGGGTGCCGGGGCTGATCCCGACCGAGGCCGATGCGCCCACGGGCAGCACTCTGATCAGTGACGCCCTGAACGCGGTTTGGAACGGGTTGTACAAGGTCTTCACCGGTGCGGCGCAGGATCAGGCCCCGACGCTGGCCCAGCGCGTTCAGGAAATCGTGCCTGGGGCACTGAACGGCCAGTTGCAGGTGCAGGCGGTTAGCGACGTCATGGGCGACACGGTGATCGTCGCGGCTTCGCCGATCCTGCAAGCCGGGAATCCAATCGGTGCCGTCGCCATCACCGGTCCGCCCGGCGAGATCGACGCGCTGGCCCGCAAGGAGCAGGAGCGCATCCTCCAGATGTTCGTCGTCGCATTGCTGGTTTCGATCGGCCTCAGTCTTGTTCTGGCTTCGACCATCGCCAACCCGCTGGCCGATCTGGCTGCGGCGGCCGAGATGGGCAAGGATCGGGGCACGGGTGTCAATCCGGGGCGCATCCGCATGCCCGACCTCAGCGCCCGCCCGGACGAGATCGGGCGCCTGAGTCGGGCTCTGCGTGGCATGGTGACGGCGCTGTACAATCGCATCGACGCCAACGAGCAGTTCGCGGCCGACGTCGCCCACGAGATCAAGAACCCGCTTGCCAGCCTGCAATCGGCCGTCGGCACCCTGCGGATGGTCAAGCGCGACGACCAGCGCGAGAAACTGCTGGGCGTGATCGAACATGACGTTCGGCGGCTGGACCGGCTGGTCAGCGACATTTCGAACGCTTCGCGTCTGGATGCCGAACTGGTCAAGGAAGAGGAGCAGCCCTTCGATCTGCTCAAGCTGCTGGGCAACATTGGCCAATATCTGGGTGAGGACGCCCGGTCGAAGGGGATCGACTACATCACCGATTTGCCGGCGAAGCCGATCATCGTCAACGGGCTCGAGGCGCGTCTGGCCCAGGTGTTCGTCAACCTGATCACCAACGCCATTTCGTTCTGCGAAAAGGGGGACGCGATCCGTGTCTGGGTGCGGCAGCGCGAAAACCGGGTGTTGGTCGTGGTCGAGGATACCGGGCCAGGCATTCCCGATCAGGCGCTGACAAAGGTGTTCAAGCGTTTCTATTCGCAACGCCCGCCCGAGCATTTCGGCAACAACTCGGGGCTGGGACTGGCGATTTCCAAGCAGATCGTCGAAGCCCATGGCGGCGTAATCTGGGCCGAGAACATCCGGCCGACCGACGCCGACCCGACATCGGATCCGTTGGGCGCGCGCTTTGTCGTGGGCCTGCCCGTCTGACCCATGGGCGTCGGAGATCTTCCGCAGGACCCGGTCGCAGGCAGGGTGGTCGTGCATGGCTCGTGCGTCGCGGTCGGCGGGCACGGGGCTCTGATCCTAGGGCGTTCGGGCGCAGGGAAATCCGCGCTGGCTTTGCAGATGATGGCCCATGGCGCCTGGCTGGTCGGCGATGACCGGATCGCCCTGTGGCTGCACGGGCACTACGTGATGGCCGATGGGGTTGACCCGGTACGCGGCCTGATCGAGGCGCGCGGCATCGGGCTGCTGCGCGCCGAGGTAGCCATGGCCACGCCCGTGCGCTGGTTGGTCGATCTGGACCGTCCCGAACCCGAGCGCCTGCCCGAACCGATGCGGTTTCCTCTATTGGGGCAGTCCTTGCCCTTGCTTCGGGCCGCCGACACGCCCAATCTGGCGGCAGCCTTGATGCAACTGATGAAGATGGGACGAGTCGACCCGCAATGGCCCAGCAAATGAACACGCAGCGCCGCGTTGTCCTGGTGACCGGCCCCTCCGGAGCCGGGCGTTCGACCGCCATCCACGTGCTCGAGGACCTGGGCTATGAGGCCATCGACAACCTGCCCATGGGGCTGCTCATGCGGTTGATGGAGGGGCCTGGCCCCACCCGCCCCCTTGCGCTGGGCATCGATGCGCGCAACCGTGATTTCTCGACCATCGGCTTCATCGAACTGGTCGCCAAGCTGGGTCGTATGGCGCAGGTGGATCTGACCACGCTGTACTTGGATTGCAGCGACGAGGTGCTGCTGCGGCGGTTTTCGGAAACCCGGCGACGCCACCCGGTCGCGGCGGATGCCAGCCCCGAAACCGGCATCTACCAGGAAAAAGAGCTGTTGGCCCCCATCCGAGAGGTCGCGGATACACTGATCGATACCAGCACGCTGAACATCCATCAGCTGCGCGAAGAGGTCGAACGCTGGTTCGCCCCGGAAGGGGGGCGACACCTTGCGGTTTCGATCGAGTCGTTCTCATACAAGCGGGGGCTGCCCCGGGGGCTCGATATGGTGTTCGACTGCCGGTTTCTGGCCAACCCCTATTGGCGCCCCGAACTTCGCTCGGCCGATGGTCGAAATCCGGACGTGGCAGCCTATGTACAGTCTGACATGAACTATGCTCCGTTTTTCGAGCGGGTCGTCGACCTGCTGCAGGTTCTGCTGCCGGCCTTTCGGGCCGAGGGAAAGGCCCATCTGTCGGTCGCCTTCGGATGCACCGGAGGGCAGCATCGGTCGGTCGCGGTGGCCGAGGCCGTTGCAAAGGCCCTTGCGGACAGGGGCCAGCCGGTGGCAACTAGGCACCGGGAAATGGAACGTCGATCGTTGAATGTGAGGCCGGATTGATCGGAATTGTAATCGTGGCGCATGGCGGATTGGCACAGGAATACCTGGCGGCCATGCAGCATGTCGTAGGCCGGCAACCCGGGCTGGTGGCGATCGCGATCGAGCCGGATCATGACCGCGAGGAAAAACAGGCCGAGATCTGCCGCGCTGCCGATGCGGTGGATGTCGGCGATGGCGTGGTCGTCGTGACCGATCTGTTCGGGGGCAGTCCCTCGAATCTCAGCCTGCGGGCCTGTGCGCCGCAGGATCGGCGAATCCTCTACGGAGCCAACCTGCCGATGCTGATCAAGCTGGCCAAAAGCCGCCACCTGCCCGTAGGCGATGCCGTTCGCCAGGCGATGGAGGCTGGACGAAAGTACATCAATACGCAAAATGTGACGCTGGACTGAGACCGGATTGAATGGACATGGCCACCAGAACTTTGAAAATCATCAATGAAAAAGGGTTGCACGCGCGCGCGTCGGCCAAGCTGGTCGAGGTGGTCGAAGGCTTTGACGCCCGCGCCGAGGTGTCGAAGGACGGTTTGTCCGCTTCGGGCGACAGCATCATGGGGCTTTTGATGTTGGCAGCCTCGCGCGGAACCACTATTGACGTCGAAACCTCCGGGCCGGATGCTGAGGCGTTGGCGGATGCGTTGGAAGCCCTGGTGAACGACAAGTTCGGCGAAGGGTACTGAGCCCGGCACCGCGACACAGGAACGGGAAGACCAGGAATTGGCGGAAACCACGCACGAAACCAAGACAAGCCCGGTTGCGGATGGGGCGTCGCAACAGGGCGAAGTCTACGACCGCAGAACGCTGACCTACGCAAATTCTTTCGACGATCCCTGGACCGCGACCGCGATCAAGGCGATCGAGTGGTGCACGGGCAAGCTCACCATCCTGCGGATGGTCAACAAGTTCGAAAAGCAGAACGAGAACTACCGTGGCCAGAAGTTCTGGGGCGGCGCGCTCAGGACCATGGGCATCGACCTGACCACGCCCGAGGACCAGATCGCGCGCATTCCCAAGGAAGGTCCGGTCGTGGTTGTCGCCAACCACCCGCACGGGATGGTGGATGGCATGATCCTGGCAGAACTTATCGGTCGCGTTCGCCAGGACTATCGTATCCTGACCCGCTCAGTCTTGACCGGGCTCGACGAGGCGGCGACCTCCTTCATGATCCCGGTGCCGTTCCCGCATGACCCTGAAGCCCAACCCAAGATGCTCGAGATGCGCGCCAAGGCGATGGAACATCTGAAGAACGGGGGCGTCGTCGCCCTGTTTCCATCGGGGGTGGTGATGTCATCTGACACTTGGTTCGGACCTGCGCAGGAACGTGAATGGAACGTGTTCACCGCCAAGATGATCCGCCGGTCCGGGGCCAGAATCCTGCCGATCTTCTTCCCGGGAAGCAACTCCCGCTGGTACCAGATCGCCAACAAACTGTCGCCGATTCTGCGTCAGGGCCTCTTGCTGCACGAAATCGTCCGCTCCTGCAACAAGCCGCAATCGCCGGTAATCGGAGAGCCGATTTCCGATGCTGACATGGAGCTGCTTGAACGAGACCCCCGTGGCTTCATGGCCTGGCTGCGCCAGCACACCTTGGCGCTCGGCCAATCGCGCGCTTCGTGACCCTCGAGTTCATCTGGCCATAAATATCCCGGGGGTGAGCCCGGATGAAATCCGGGCGAGGGGGCTGGCCCCCTTGTTCCGTCAGCGTGTGGGAACGGGCACCTCGCCGCGATAGTCATAGAACCCGCGGTCGGTCTTGCGCCCCAACCATCCTGCCTCGACATATTTCGTCAGCAACGGGCATGGGCGGTATTTGGTGTCCGCCAGCCCGTCATGCAAAACGTTCATGATGGCCAGGCAGGTGTCCAGCCCGATGAAATCGGCCAGTTCCAATGGCCCCATCGGATGGTTGGCACCCAGTTTCATCGACTGGTCGATCGACTGCACGCTGCCGACCCCTTCATACAGCGTATAAACCGCCTCGTTGATCATCGGCATCAGGATGCGGTTCACGATGAAGGCCGGAAAATCCTCGGCGCTGGCGGCGGTCTTTCCCAACCGGTCCACCACCGTCTTGCAGGTGGCAAAGGTCTCTTCGTCGGTGGCGATCCCCCGAATCAGCTCGACCAGTTGCATCACCGGGACCGGGTTCATGAAATGGAAGCCCATGAAACGTTCCGGCCGGTCTGTCCGGCTGGCCAGCCGCGTGATCGAAATCGACGAGGTGTTCGACGTCAGAATTGTGTGCGGCAGAAGGTGCGGTTGCAGGTCTTCAAATATGGCCTGTTTGATCGTCTCGCGCTCGGTCGCGGCCTCGATCACCAGGTCGGTTTTGCCGATGTCGGGCAGGTTCAGCGTGGTTTTGATCTTGGACAGTGCCGCCTGCATGTCGTCTTCGGTGATTTTCCCACGCGAAACCTGCCGGGCCATGTTGCCGCTGATCGTTTCAAGCGCCGAATCCAGCGCCTCTTTGCTGATGTCGTTCAACAGAACGTCATACCCAGCCAACGCCATGACATGAGCGATTCCATTGCCCATCTGACCAGCGCCGATCACTCCGACTGATTTCACGTCCATGCTGAGCTGCCTTTTGCGTTGAGGTTCAGGGGCGACCTTATCGGCAGTCCGGGCAGGGCGGCAAGGGGCAGTGACCTGTAGAATTCGCGTAAAAGTCGACCATTGAGATTTTCTTAGTACCTGTGGCCCGACAATGGCATCCGGGTGAAGAAAATGGGTGGATGACATGAGTTATCACGAATCCGGCGCGCTGAGCGCCGAAGAGCCGCTGTGCCGCTATGCAGGCTCGGAGCGATGGTATCGCGGGCCAAAACTGGCACTGGACCGACCATATCTGGCCTGCGTTGGCGCCGATGAAACCTTTGGCCGTTTCGTTGCGCGCCCATTTCCGTCTGTCCTCGACGACAAGCTCGACATGCCATGCATCAACCTAGGCAGCCTGTTTTGCGGAGTCGACGGGCTGACGCTGGACACCTGTCTGCTGGACCTAATGAACAACGCCAAGACATGTGTTTTGCAGCTGCCGGGGATTCTGGGCCAAACCAACCCTTTCTATAGGGTGCACGTCCGGCGCAATGACAGGGTGCTTGAAGCGACTGCGGATCTGCGCGCGCTCTACCCCGAGGTGGATTTCGCCGAAATCCACTTCGTCCGACATCTGATTTTGCGACTGGCCGAGTTTCAGGATGCCCGCTTCGAAATGGTGGCAGACTCGCTGAGGCGGGGGTGGCTGACCAAGCTGAGCGATTTTCTGACCGAGGTAAAACCGCCGGTCGTGCTGTTGTGGTTGGACATCGTGCACAGCCCCGACGCGCAGCACCTCAGCCTGCCGGAAACGGTGCAGGTCTCCGCCTCAATGGTCTCGGAACTGGCGCGGCACTGTGCTGGGAAGATCGAGATGGAGGTGCGCCCATCGGGTGAGTCTGACGATCTCGAGGATATGCTTTTCGGCACGATGCAGCAGCCGATGGCGGAGTACATGATCGGACCGGCCACGCATCGCGCTATTGCCGAGCGGTTGCTGTCCGCGATCCGGGATCTGGACTGAGAAAGGCCCGCCAATCGGCGGGCCTTGATCGTTTCGAAGTCGGGCTTTTTCAGGCCAGCTTTTCGGTAAGCTCCGGCACGGCCTGGAACAGGTCGGCGACCAGGCCGTAATCGGCCACCTGGAAGATAGGAGCCTCTTCGTCCTTGTTGATCGCGACGATGATCTTCGAATCCTTCATGCCAGCCAGGTGCTGGATCGCGCCCGAGATACCAACCGCGATGTACAGATCCGGTGCCACGACCTTGCCGGTCTGACCCACCTGCCAGTCGTTGGGGGCATAACCCGAGTCAACTGCGGCACGCGAGGCACCAACCGCCGCGCCCAGCTTGTCGGCCAGGGCTTCGATCAGTTTGAAGTCTTCTTCCGAGCCGACGCCGCGGCCGCCCGACACCACGGCCTTGGCCGAGGTCAGCTCGGGGCGGTCGCTTTCGGCGACCTTGTCTTCGACCCATTCCGACAAGCCGGGGTTTTCACCGACCGATACGGTCTCGACCGGGGCCGAGCCGCCTTCGCCGGCCGCATCAAAGCTGGCGGTGCGGAAGGTGATGACCTTCTTGGGATCGTTCGACTTGACGGTCTGAATCGCGTTGCCCGCGTAGATCGGGCGCTCGAAGGTCGAGCCATCGACCACGCCCGACGCGTCCGAGATCACCATCACGTCCAGCAGCGCGGCCACGCGCGGCATGACGTTCTTGGCGTCGGTGGTGGCCGGCGCCACGATATGCTCATAGCCGTCGGCCAGGCTGACGATCAGCGCGGCGGTCGATTCGGCCAGACGGTGGCCCAGCGACGGGTCTTCGGCGACCAGGACCTTGGACACGCCGTCGATCTTGGCGGCGGCTTCGCCGGCAGCGGCGGCCGAGCCGCCCGCGGCCAGAACGGTCACGTCACCCAGCTGCTTGGCAGCGGTGACCGCCTTGGCGGTTGCGTCCATCGCCAGTTCACCATTGTTGACTTCGGCAAGCAGAAGTACAGCCATTACACAGCCCCCGCTTCTTTGAGTTTCCCGACCAGCTCGTCGACCGAGCCCACGATGATGCCAGCGGCGCGTGCCGGCGGCTCTTCGGTCTTGACGACTTCGAGGCGCGGCGTGACGTCGACGCCATAATCGGCGGCGGTTTTTTCATCCAGCGGCTTTTTCTTAGCCTTCATGATATTCGGCAGCGACGCATAGCGCGGCTCGTTCAGGCGCAGGTCGACGGTGACGATGGCGGGCATCTTCACGCTGATGGTCTGCAGGCCGCCGTCAACTTCACGCGTGACTTTGGCGGTGTCCCCTTCGATGTCCAGCTCAGACGCGAAGGTGCCCTGGCTCCAGCCCAGCAGTGCCGCCAGCATCTGGCCGGTGGCGTTCATGTCGTTGTCGATCGCCTGCTTGCCGCACAGAACCAGTCCGGGCTGCTCTTCCTCGACCACCTTGGCCAGGATCTTGGCGACGGCCAGCGGTTCGATGTCCTGGTGGACGTCATCCGCGGCGACCACCAGAATGGCGCGGTCTGCGCCCATCGCCAGCGCGGTGCGCAGCGTTTCCTGCGCCTGCTTGACGCCGATCGAAACGGCCACAACCTCGTCGGCCTTGCCGGCTTCTTTCAGGCGGATCGCCTCTTCGACGGCAATCTCGTCAAACGGGTTCATCGACATTTTGACATTGGCGAGATCAACACCGCTGCCGTCCGCCTTGACGCGAACTTTCACGTTGTAGTCGATCACGCGCTTGACAGGCACAAGTACCTTCATTTTTGCGTACGCTCCTTACAAAAACGGCAAGCCGCAATGCGACTCCACCAATGCTCTCGTCGGCCTAGATAGCGCCTTGCGGGGCGTCGGGACAGGGCAAAATCGTCACGTCATGTCGTGGGGACGTCGCGTTTCACGCTTTTTGACGTGAAGGAACGAAATATTGTTACCCGGCCGATGGGCGGTTTTGCCGCGCCGGATGGTGCGAAAACGTATTCAAGAGTCTCGGGTTCCAGCGGTTTGCGCCCGCCCTTCGGGCCGGCGCTTCGCTATTCCGGTCGCCACACCGTCCACTGGACGTTGTGGCGCTTTCAGCGGTTCGCGCCCGGAACCCACAAGACGTCATCGTGGCCGCTGTTGTTGGCGCAGCGGGCTGCAACGAAGAACCAGTCGCTGAGGCGGTTGAGGTATTTCACTGCGGCCTCGTTCACCGGTTCCATGTTGGTCAGTTCGACGGCCAGACGCTCGGCGCGCCGCGAGACGGTGCGGCAGACATGCAGATGCGCCGCCAGCTTTGATCCGCCCGGCAGGATGAAGCTGCGCAACGGTTCGAGGTCGGCATTCATCGCGTCAATTTCCGTTTCCAGACGGTCGATCTGGGCCGGGGCGATCCGCAGGGGCGGGTAATCGGCCTCGGCGTCTTTTTCCATGTCGGGGCGGCACAGGTCAGCGCCCAGGTCGAACAGATCGTTCTGGATGCGGGCGAGCGCCGCATCGACCTCGCCCTCGGCCTCGGTGCGAGCCACGCCGACAAAGGCATTCAGCTCGTCCACAGTGCCATAGGCCGCCACGCGGCCCGAGTACTTCGCAACCCGTTCGCCATTGCCCAGCGCGGTTTTGCCATCGTCCCCGGTGCGGGTATAAATCTTGTTCAGAACGACCATCTACTGCACTCCCTGTCCACGCAGATAGACGTAGAGCACGATCAGCACCACGGCAATGAATTGAAACAGGATGCGCAGCCGCATCATCTTGTTGCTTTTCTTGGCGGCCTCCATGCCGCCCTTGCCGAAATTGGCCACACCAAGCGCCAGCACGACGACGACCGCCGCCATCGCCAAAAGCAGCACACCCATCAAGATATCCATTTCGCCCTCATTCGCGCCTTTGTTCCGTTGCCGAACCATCTAGCCGGACAGGCGGTAAAAGCGAACGGGTAATTTCGCCTCAGATGCGGGACAGGATCCGGTCGATGGCGCCGGTCGGCAGCACGCGCCGCAGATAGCCGGCAATGTAAGTGGGTGTCGTGACATAGTAGCGCGCCTTGGGCGATTTCGCCTCGAGCGCGCGCGCCAGCTTGTTCGTTACGGCCGAGGCGGGCAACTCGAACCGGTCGGGGCCGCTGTCCTCGTAGAGCCGTTTGAGCAGCGCGCCCTCGTATTTCTCGCGTATGGCCGAGTTTTCCCAGTCGATGAACCGTTCGAAGATCGGAATGGCCTTCTCGCGCAGCTTCGAGGTGACCGGGCCGGGTTCGATCAGAATGACCTTGATGCCGGTGTCGCGCAGTTCCAGCCGTAACGTGTCGGTCAGGCCTTCGATGGCGTATTTCGTGGCCACATAGGCACCGCGCCACGGAAAGGCGACCAGCCCCAGAACCGACGAGTTCTGGACGATGCGGCCATGCCCCTGCGCACGCATGACGGGAATCACCTGACGCGTCAGTTCGTGCCAGCCGAATACATTGGTTTCGAAGATATGGCGCAGGCCTTCGGTCGGTACGTCCTCGACGGCGCCGGGAAGCCCATGCGCTCCGTTGTTGAACAGCGCATCCAGCGCGCCGCCCGTGGCCTCCAAAACCTCGGCAAGTCCGGCCGTTATGCTGGCGGTGTCGGTATAGTCGATGCGTGGGCTGTCAAAGCCTTGGGCACGCAGGCGGTCGCAATCGCGCTGCTGCCGACACGCGGCAAAAACGCGCCAGCCGCGTGCACGCATTCCGTGTGCCGCGTCCAGCCCGATACCCGAGGAGCACCCGGTAATGAGGATGGATCTCTGCATGTCGCTCCCGTGGCTTTCCGTCAGCAACAGCTATTGCGGGGAACATGGCAGGGCAATGACGGCATCGCGTCAATTCGCGGTTTTACGGATCAATGAGGCGGAAATCCATCCGACCTGTTGCTCGGGCAACACGCGCAGGCGCAGCCAGCCGGTGCCCGAGTCGCTCAGCACTTCGACCTTCTGGCCCATCCGGGCCTTGCCGATGATCGGATAGATCGTGCCCGGGCCGTCGCGCATGTTTACTCGTGTGCCGGACACTTCGCGAATGTCCTTGGGTGCGGGTGCCACTTGGGTTGGTGTGGCCTCGGGGCCGACGGGCGTCTCGCGCAGCGCCGGGGGTGGGGTCTCATCAAGCGATGCCAGCGAGAAGGTCTGGCCCTGGCTTTCCAGGCCCGCAAGGGACGCGCCCATTCCGGCGGCGACCTGCGCCAACACGGCGCTTGCATCGGGTGTCTGCGCAACGGGCAGCGGCTCGGGCCTTGGCTCGACCGGTTTTGCAGGGCGCGCAACGGCGCGGGTTACAAGCTCCTTCGGCTTCGCGGCGACCAAGCGGTCAGCGGTTCGGGCTTGGGTAACCAGACTGTGCGTGGCAGCGCGTGTGCCGCGCGGCTCGAAATCGGGGCCTCCGCTCATCACGTAGAAGGCCCAGCCCAAGGCGGCGAAGGTAACAACAATCAGGCGCGTCATGGCGCATCCCCCGGCAATCGCATCAACAAAGAAATCGGCAGCATTCAATGGTTGAGATACTACCATAATCGCGCGCCCGAGTCGAAAGTCGGGGGAAATCGCGGGGTTGGGTCCCCCTGTTGCAAAAAGCCGGACTTGTCCCCAGCAAAATATGCGCTGATTGCTTTACCAAGGGCGTCGGGCATCGTATCACATCATCTATGAACGACACGATCGACGACCCCAATATGGAGGCCCCCGACGTGGGGGGCGAGGTGGCGGAGCCGCTGCGCCGGGCAATTGGCGAGCGCTATCTGACCTATGCGCTTTCCACCATCATGCACCGGGCCTTGCCCGATGCGCGTGACGGATTGAAGCCGGTTCACCGGCGAATCCTCTACGCGATGCGCGAGTTGCGACTCAGTTCCTCGGGCGGGTTCCGCAAGTCGGCCAAGATCTCGGGCGACGTGATGGGTAACTACCACCCGCATGGTGACGCCGCGATCTATGACGCGATGGCGCGCCTGGCGCAGGATTTCAACGTCCGTTACCCGCTGGTGGACGGGCAGGGCAATTTCGGCAATATCGACGGCGACAACCCGGCGGCCTCGCGCTATACCGAGGCACGGATGACCATCGTTGCCGAGGCGCTGCTGGAGGGGCTCGACGAGGATGCGGTCGATTTTCGCGACAACTACGACGGCACGCTGCAGGAACCGGTGGTGCTGCCGGCGACCTTCCCGAACCTGCTGGCCAATGGCGCGTCGGGGATCGCCGTGGGCATGGCCACGAACATCCCGCCCCACAACATCGCCGAGCTGTGCGACGCCTGCCTGCATCTGATCAAGACGCCCGACGCACGTGACGACACGCTGCTGAACTATGTGCCGGGGCCGGATTTCCCCACCGGCGGCGTGATCGTCGAGCCGCCCGAGAACATCGCCCAGGCCTATCGCACCGGGCGCGGCTCGTTCCGGCTGCGCTGCAAATATGAAATCGAGGATCTGGGCCGCGGCCAGTGGCAGATCGTGGTCACCGAGATCCCGTATCAGGTCCAGAAATCCAAGCTGATCGAAAAGCTCGCCGAGCTGATCCAGACCAAGAAGATCCCGATCCTGGGCGATGTGCGCGACGAATCCGCCGACGACATCCGCCTGATCCTCGAGCCGCGTTCGAAAAACGTGGACCCCGAGGTGCTGATGAACATGCTCTACCGCAACTCGGATCTCGAGCTGCGGTTCAGCCTGAACATGAACGTGCTGATCGACGGGGTGACGCCCAAGGTCTGCTCGATGAAGGAGGTGCTGCGCGCCTTCCTCGATCACCGGCAAGAGGTGCTGCTGCGCCGCTCGCGTCACCGGATGGCCAAGATCGACCACCGTTTGGAGGTGCTGGAGGGCTTCATCGTCGCCTTCCTGAACCTTGATCGGGTGATCGACATCATCCGCTATGACGACGACCCCAAGGCCGCGCTGATGCGCGAGAACTGGGGCATAGACCATGTCCGCGCCACCAGCGAGGCCGACTATGTCTCGCCCGCGCCGGGCGAGGGCGAGCTGTCCGAGGTTCAGGTCGACGCGATCCTGAACATGCGTCTGCGCAGCCTCCGCCGCCTCGAAGAGATGGAGCTGATCCGCGAGCGCGACAAACTGATGGAGGAACGCGCCGATCTCGAGGATCTGCTGGCCGACGAGTCCCTGCAATGGGCGCGGATCGCCGAGCAGATCAAGGAGACCAAGAAGAAGTTCGGCAAGGACTACGAGGGCGGTGCCCGCCGCACCCGCTTTGCCGAGGCCGGCGCGGTCGAAGAGGTGCCGCTCGAGGCGATGATCGACCGCGAACCGATCACGGTGGTCTGTTCCCAGATGGGCTGGATCCGCGCGATGACCGGCCATATCGACTTGAACCGCGAACTGAAGTTCAAGGACGGCGACGGGCCGCGTTTCATCTTCCACGCGGAAACCACCGACCGGCTGCTGATCTTTGCCTCGAACGGGCGGGTCTACACGGTCAGCGCCGCGAACCTGCCCGGCGGGCGGGGCATGGGCGAGCCGCTGCGCCTGATGGTCGATCTGCCCAACGAGGCGCAGATCGTCGACATCCTGATCCACAAGCCGGGGCGCAAGCTGCTTGTGGCCTCGGATGCGGGCAACGGATTCATCGTGCCCGAGGATGAGGTTCTGGCCCAGACCCGCAACGGCAAACAAGTGTTGAACGTCAAGGATGACGAGCGCGCGGTGATCTGCAAACCGGTCGCGGGCGACCACGTCGCCGTGGTGTCGCAGAACGGCAAGTTCTTGGTGTTCCCAGTCTCGGAACTGCCCGAGATGACGCGGGGCAAGGGCGTGCGTCTGCAGAAATACAACATGGCGCGGGGCCGGCAGGGCACTCTGGAACTGGATGGCGGCCTGTCCGACCTGACCACCTTCAACTGGGAAGAGGGTCTGAAATGGTCGATGGGCGGCGACAAGACCCGGCACGAGCCGGACATGTCGCCGTGGCTGGCCAAGCGGGCCAGCGTCGGGAAAAAGCCGCCCTACGGCTTCCCGCGCGACTACAAGTTCTCGTGATGCGGTTGCGGCCTGCAGGCGAAAACTGCCGATACGGCTTGGCACGGGCCGCATCGGTGCGCTAGATCAGGAAAAAACAGGCCCTATCGAGACGGAACCCATGCGCAAACTGCTGATACTTTTCGCCGGACTGGCCATGATCGGGGCCTGCACCCAGACTTTGGTTGACGAGGCGCCCGAGGACCTTGGCGCCTTCAAGCTGCGGGTCAACTATGCCTATGCGGAAAAGGCGGTACAAGGACCGGTGAGCCGGGACGCGACCCCGCAGGAATGGGTGGATGCGATCCAGAAGGCAGTGGACATCCGGCTGGGCCGGTATCAGGGCACCCAGGAATATGATATCGGCATCAGCCTCGAAGGGTACATGCTGGCGCCGCCGGGCATCCCGGTAATTTACAACCCCAAGAGCACCGCCATCGTCCTGGTCAACGTCTATGATGTGGGCAATAAGCAGTTCTTGGCCAAGGGCAAGCAATTCCAAGTGCTGGAAGACACCACCAGTGACAGTGCGGTCGTGGGGTCGGGCAACAGCCGCACCCGCGAAGAGCAGATGAGCGGGTTGGCCCTCAAGATCGCCGACCGGGTCGAGGAATGGCTGGCCGAAGAACACAAAGAAAACGGTTGGTTCGACCCGCGGCCGAGGCTGATCCAGCCGCTTGAGTCGGGCGAGGCCATACAAAATCCGGCCTGACGCCCGTTTTCCTGATGGTTGTGCTTGATTTTCCGTTGTGAACCCAATATCTCGCGCGCGCAGATGCAAACCGGGACCAAGGGTCCCCCAAACCGCAAAGGGCGCCTGAGGAATGGCAAAGGAAAAGTTTGAGCGTACAAAACCGCACGTCAACATCGGCACGATCGGCCACGTTGACCACGGCAAGACGACGCTGACCGCAGCGATCACCAAGTATTTCGGCGACTTCAAGGCGTATGACCAGATTGACGGTGCGCCGGAAGAGAAGGCGCGCGGCATCACCATCTCGACCGCCCACGTGGAATACGAGACCGACAACCGCCACTATGCGCACGTCGACTGCCCCGGCCACGCCGACTACGTCAAGAACATGATCACCGGTGCGGCGCAGATGGACGGCGCGATCCTGGTTGTGAACGCAGCTGACGGCCCGATGCCGCAGACCCGCGAG